>WLGZ01000023.1 GCA_009702945.1 Actinomycetota bacterium
AAGCCAAGCAACTAGTTAGCGATTTGGTTGGGCTGGAAACCTCGCGTATCCTTGAAAAACCGACGCGGGGTGGAGCAGCTCGGTAGCTCGCTGGGCTCATAACCCAGAGGTCACAGGTTCAAATCCTGTCCCCGCTACTAAAAACAAAAGACACCTTCGGGTGTCTTTTGTTTTTAGTAGCGGGTCTGACTCTAATCACTCAAAATCTCAGTGATCTTTTCCGCATCTCGCAGGATCGAACCACCAATCAAAAGTGGTTGGGTGTCATCAAGGTTACGAAGCTCGGCAATAGCTTTTTTGCGCTGGTCTTGCCAGTCTTCTAAGTCTTCATGCTGGATGTCGGCAGGGAAGTCTTCGGCGATTTCGGCCTGATCGGAGATAACTTCTGCGGTCGCACTCAGCACTCCAGCAAGTGCTGCAGCCAATAGCGCAGGCAACTGCTGCGAGCTGCCAGAAGTTAAAACAAGTTCACGGCAGATGTTAAGGACAGTGCTAGCCGTTGCTTCAGTTAACTCAATTTGCTCCACTACCGCTTTTGCCTCTGCATGATCAATTGCAGGCGACCAAGCGGAGCCTGCCAATGCGGATTCAGCATTTGCTTTGATCTCATCTATCTCATTTGCAATAAATTCAGCACGCGCCAACCAGCGACTGGCAACTTTTGGATCAACAGTTCCGTCATTTTCAGTAAGTGCTTTAGCAATCGCATTAAGCAGCGCCGACATGGCAAAGGACTGTTCAATACCAGCCTTCAAAGCACGATCTTGCGGCGTGCCTTTGCGTACAAAGTATGAAGCAAAAGTTGCAAGTGTTGCACCAAGTAACACACCGAAAAAACGTTGTTCAATTGTGCTGGCAGTAACGTTCGGGCCTACGACCAGAATCACCGTTACTGCAATGGCAATTGCGCCTTCTTCACCTAGCTTTAGCAATCGCGCTGTAACAAAGCAGGTAAAAATTGCAAACATCACCACGACTGAGTTAAAGCCAACAAGCCTCATCGCAGCAAAAGCAACCGTACCTCCAATAACCACACCAAGAATTTGCAGAAAGCTTCCCTGAATTGAGTCATGGAAAGTATGTCTCACGGACACGATGGCAGTAATAGCTGCGGTAACGCCAGAAACCATTGGAAGATTTGCACCGATGAAATAAGCCAATGTGCCAGCAATGGTTGTTAGCGTCGCTAGCCGAAAGTAGGGGGCATTAATAATGTCGACGAGTGTGACTTTTTCACCCGCTACATTTCGCGGGGTAAAGAAATCCTTTACTTTTGACATGGCTTGCTTTCTGATTGACCCAGTTCGATTCTACTCAAAATCGGACATCAGAATTTTTCATTGATTCAGATGGTTATGGTGGCAACTTCCTGATCAGATCTGGCATCAACAGATACCCGCATGCCATCAGTTAGCTGATCGTATTCAGCTTGCTCAAGTTCAACGATGGGAAGGCTAATGTCATAAATCTCTGCAGATACCAAGGCACCAATCACCAGGATTGTGTCGCATTGCAGCATCACGATTGCCAGGGGACCGTCACCAGTTCTAATCAATTCCGCCAAAACTGCAGTTGCTGAACTTGAGCCACGCCCAGAAGGCATAACAAGAATCTTGTTGGTCATTTTGGCTTTGTGCTGGGCATGATGAACATCAATGATTTCGCCATGGTGATCCACGCCACCCCAAAATGAAACCGGTTCGGTCAGTAACAACACTTCACCCTCAGCAACGCCAGGATGAGAAATCTTGCCAGTCAATACTTTTGCCATGATTACGACCACAAGCTTTCATCTCGAACAACTTTTCCAGCACGCGCGGACGCTACACATTCGGAAAGGCTGCCCAGCACTGTGTCGATTCCCAGATTTCCTGGGGCATACCAGGCCCACTTACCGGAATTTGTCATTACGTTTTTCACATCTCGATTCAGTACAGGAGTTACGTAGGTGCAGGTATCTGTTACCACGCGACCACCTGCTGCTAGGAATACATCTAAGTAACCAAGGTCCTTAGAGCGCGCCATAACATCTCGACTTGTTGAAATATAGAAATCTATGTTTTCGGCAAACTTTGGACCGTCGCCGATTACTTCTGCTAGCGCTCTAAATTCGTCTACCGAAAAATGTGGTGTGCCAAGACTTACGGCATCTAGTTTTTCACTCGATGTTGTACTTAAGGTATCCCGAGCCTCGCGCACATCAGCTGTAGTCATTTTCAAATACTCAGCATTCGGAGCAACAATCGCTTCCAGAGTTGGAGCTTCTGGGGTAACGCCCACAACATGGAAAAGTCCGACACCGCCTGCGGATGCGCTGGTTGCACCCATGCCTTTTAGACGATCTTCAGTAACGCCACCGTCAGAAAGATCACCAGGAAGTCCAACCATTGCAGCCACTCTGGTGCCAGCGCGATTTCCCAAAATAACGCCAAGTGCTGCCCAGGCTGCATCTTCAGAAAAAACTCTTGAATCAATTTCGGAAAAATCTAATACTAAAACTGCCTTACGAGCTGCATCGTGATGAAGCCCTCCGAATGGAACGCGCCCAGTTACAGCAGCAGACAAATCTAGAAAGTCGCCGTAACGATCGGAACGCGCGCCCAGTACTGAATTAACAAAGGCAATTGCATTTGATTCAGCCCAGGCAACGTGGCTTCCAAATGCTGGACGATGGCCAGCTTGATATGGCGCGCATGACCAAGTTGGTTCGCAACCCAGCGCAATGTGCGCATCCATCAAGCGACGGCCGTGCGACATTAGTGTTTCATCGCCATGAACTAAATTCGGATGCAACAAATCAAGTGATCCAACATTGGTTGTGGTCTTGACCTTAACTTTGCCGCCTAGCTCAACAAGTTTTTCTGTGAAATCTAAGCCAGCTTCACCGTGATACAACGTGCCATCAGCATGAGCAGATTCAATTTCAATCAACTTCTCTGCGCCATTGGCCCGAGCAACTCCAACGATGATGCGCATGCACATTGCAACCGCTGGCCCGTGTTCACCATCAAGCATTGCTTGCTCTTCGGTAGTAAGAGTGAGCGTTGTTGACATGTTGACTCCGTTAAGTAAGTAGGCGTAACAAGACTATCTCTAGGCATACGGCACAATGGGGTTATGACTTTGCCTACGCCAATAGTTATAGATTGCGATCCGGGCCACGATGACGCAATGGCGATTTTATTGGCTGCAGCGCACCCAGCAATTGAACTTTTGGGTATCACGACGGTTTCCGGAAACGGTTCTCTTGAAAAAGTCACCTATAACGCCCAACGAATTTGTGCGTTAGCGAACATAACAGTTCAGATTGCTAAGGGTGCAAATGACCCAATGGCTGGCAATGCAAGTGCTGCGCCAACAATCCATGGGGCAACTGCTTTGGATGGCGCGGAGTTGCCTGAACCTACTTACGAACTAAGCCCGCTATCTGCTGTTGAGTTAATCGCAGATCTCGTTCGTAATTGCGATCGAAAAGTAACTCTGATTCCAACTGGCCCACTGACAAACATTGCGATGTTCTTGCAGGCTCATCCCGAGCTTCATGACCGAATTGAACATATTTCATTTATGGGTGGCAGTACTGAACGTGGCAACTGGACACCGTACGCCGAATTCAATATTTGGGCAGACCCAGAAGCTGCAGACATAGTGTTGCGAAGTGGTTTGCCTTTGATTATGTCGGGATTGAATATCACTCACCAGGCGCTAGCAACTTCAGAAGTTTTGGATCGAATCTCAAAACTAGATACCAAACTTTCTCACACGATTGTTGATTTGCTCAAGTTCTTTGCAGACACTTACCGAGATGTTTTTGGGATGCCAGATCCTCCGGTTCACGACCCAGTTGCCTTAGCAATCATCATTGACATGACCGTGGCGAAATTAGTTTCAGCACCGGTTTCGGTTGAGTTAACTGGCGAACTTACTCGTGGTGCTACCGTCGTTGACTTGCATGGCACAACAGGTCAAAAAGCAAATGTTGATGTCGCAATGGAATTGGATGTTGAAAAATTCTGGGACATGGTGATCGACGCGATTGATGAATTGGGAGCCTAAAGTCCTGCGCCGATAGAGTTAAGGCGTGACTACACGCCAGCTGAACATGTACTTCTGGACCTTTATGTTCTGGGGACTTTCCTTTGTTTGGCTAACCAAAGTAGTTGAAACTTTCGGCTGGGTTGGCGGGGTAAGTTTCCGCGCATTCGCTGCGGTCTTGATTCTTTTAGTTTTGGCCAAAGTAATGAAAGTCGCGCTCACTTATGACGTGAATGACACTAAGCACTACGCGATTCTGGGTGCCACGTCAGTTGCTATGAACCTGGGCGGCATGACTTATGCGCTTTCAAAACTAGGCACGGCACTTACAGCAATTTTGGTAACGACCATCCCGCTTTACAGCGCACTTATCGAAAGAGTCTGGGGTAAGGCTAAGCACACCAAGTTAATGATCTTGGGTTTGTGGATTGGTTTCGGGGGAGTTGTAATTCTGATCGGACTTTCCTCGCAGGCCCTAGATTTAGATTTTTTTCTTGGATTCATCGGATCAACAATTGCTTCCTTTGGCTTCGCACTTGGCGGAAACTATTCCAAAGTTAAGGCGCAACATATCGGCGCCTGGGAGCAAACCATCGGAACCTTCACATTTGGCGGACTTTACCTTTTGCCATTTATGTTTGTGGTGCCAATAGTTAAGACTCCGACGTTTGCATCTTTCGGATGGCTCTTCTTATTAGCCGGAACGGCAAGCTCATTGGCTTACATTTTGTACTTCCGCCTTGTAGCCGAAATTGGTGCTACGAAAGCTCTCACAACGGAGTTCATGGTTCCAGTGGTGGCGGTAATCGTTGGCGCAGCATTCCTGGGGGAGAACGTAACTGTAACCGACCTAATCGGTGCAGCCTGCATCTTGCTTGGTAGCGCATTAGTGCTGGGACTTTTGCCGATTCGCCGCGACGCTAAATCGATTGCTTCCTAAATGTCTGGCAAGAAGACGCCAAAGCGATACGGCTGGAACACTCCAGTAACGGCTATCGGCCCCCAAGGTGGCTCGATGCTACGAAGCATCAAGAGCATTACGTCAGATCCACTTACGTACCTTGAAGCCACTTGGTCGGAATTTGGTGACGTAGTTCAGTTCCCAATTCCCAAACCAGCGACCTACTTAGTGACCAGCCCAGAAGGTGCCAGAGAAGTTCTGGTAAATCAGCACAACGAAACTTCCAAGCGCACTTTGCAATACAACAACCTCTCGCTGGTAACCGGAGAAGGATTACTAACTGCTGATACGCAAGCTTGGCGACCTCGGCGACGAATGCTGCAGCCGGCTTTTCACAAAGAGATGGTGGCACTTTCGGTAAATCACATTGAAGCCGGGTTAGCAAAACTTGATGCTCAGTGGCTGGAACTGACATCAGAAGGTACCGCGATAGTTGATATCGATCATGCCATGATGAGCCTGGCACTTGAAATAACATGTGGCGCATTGTTTGGAATTGATGTCGATGATGATGTTGACGAGATAACCTCAGCAACTTTAATTGCGCTTCATGGCGTAGTAGCTCGAGCGCGTAATCCAATTTCAATTCCATTAGGTTTCCCAACACCTGCGAATCTAAGAATGAAACGGGCAATCAAACGACTTGATAAAGCAGTTGATGCAATATTGAGTTCTCGGAATCTAAGCAAACTTCCAGCGGATGCACCTATTCGCGACATGTTGGATGTGTTACTCGATCCAGATTTAGAAATTCCGTTAACAAAGCAGCAAATTCGCGACGAGATAGCAACTTTCATTGTGGCCGGTCATGAAACTGTTGCTAGTGCACTTACTTGGGCTTGGCATTTATTGGTTACTAATCCAGACGAATTACAGAAACTTAAGAATGATCCAACTCGAGCCCAGTTGGTATTCGATGAGTCATTGCGGTTGTATCCACCGGCTTGGGTCATCACTCGTCGGACGTTAAGTGACTTAACGGTTGATGACGTACTGATTCCGGCAAATTCTCTTGTGATTGTGAGTCCGTGGTTAGTGCATCGAAATCCAAAAGCTTGGGAAAATCCAACTGCATTTATGCCTGACCGGTTTAAAGCAGGTACCCCACAACTTGGCTACATTCCGTTTGGCGCTGGTGCGCGCTTATGTATTGGTAAGGAAATGGCAAGACTCGAAGGATCGCAAATTCTTGCTCACATCTCAACAACTTGGCATATCGAAGCAGTGCACAATTCGCAAGTGCCGATTGACGCTTCCGTAACTTTGCGACCAGTGGCTGGGATGCCAGTACGAATCTCGCGCTTAGTTAAGTAAGTCTAAAACTTGATCATGCAGTAAGGCATTTGTGGTAATTGCATGCCCAGCCTGCATTGCAGTTTGACCTTTTACCCCTGTGACTTTGCAGCCAGCTGCGTTAGCAACCGCAATAAACGCTGCCATGTCATAGTTTTGCAATTCTGGCTCGATTGCGATGTCGACTGCACCTTCGGCAACGAGTAAGTGTGACCAAAAGTCCCCATATCCTCTGGTGCGCCAAACTGCGTTCGTAATCTTTGCTAGTGAATCTTTGCCAAGTAAATCCCAGCCGATCGGATCTGAATAAGAGAATGAGGCGTCGCTGAGTAATTGCACTTTTGAAGGTGAAATCTTTCGTACAGAACCATCAACATCTTTAGTAAATGCCCCATCTTCAGGACTGGCCCACCAGCGCCTTCCCATGGCAGGCGCAGATACCACGCCAACAACTGGCTCGCCATCAATTGCAAGTGCGATTAGAGTTCCCCAAACTGGAACACCGCGAACATAATTCTTAGTCGCATCAATTGGGTCAATAATCCAAGTTCGAGATGCGGATTCATTGGTATTTGGAAATTCTTCACCGATGACGCCGTCACCTGAACGCTTGCTAGCAAGTAAATCGCGGATGGCAGTTTCAACTGCGCGATCTGCTTCAGTGACTGGAGTGAAATCGGGCTTGGTTTCAACACTTAGATCAAGGGCTCGGTATCGAGACATGGACAGCTGATCTGCTACGTCTGCCATTTCTAATGCCAATTCAAGATCTGAGTTCATGGCTTTACGCTACTGGCAAATTCTTGAGGACAGAAATTTGGCGCTCTAACTTGATGGCGTTTGGAGAGCGAACAAAAGTCTTCGAAGTGACGTTAAGCGGCCTTCACCAGCACTACCAGCATGATTTTGGCTAACCCATTCATCGAGAGCGCAGTCAGGTGGTGACTGGCCAACTGAGTTCACATGTGTGCACGCTCGTGGGCATTCATTTGCACCATCAACCAATTCTGGAAACGATTCAATAATGTCTTCGGGCTTTACATGTGCCAGGCCAAACGATCGAAGTCCCGGGGTATCAATAACCCAACCTGAATCATTTGGCAGGGGAATGGCGCGAGCTGAAGTTGATGTGTGCTTACCGCGCCCGGTTACATCGTTAACTTCACCAGTTGTTCGCAGCGCGTCAGGCACCAAGGAGTTCACTAATGTGGATTTGCCAACACCTGAGTGGCCGAGAAACACGGTCGTTCTTCCAGATAGCGCAGCTCTAACTTCAGAAATTCCGGCGCTGGTTTGCTGATTGACCTCGATATGATGCAAGTCCATTCCGGAGTAGTTATCGAGAATCGCTTGTGGGGATCCCAAGTCGACTTTGGTAATGATCAAAAGTGGTTCAAGTCCAGCTTCGAATGCAGCCACTAGCGCACGATCGATCAAGCCAATTCGAGGCTCTGGATTGGCGGCCGCAGTAACAATTGCCATTTGATCAGCGTTGGCGACGATCACTCGTTCAACTGGATCACTGTCATCAGCAGTTCGAGTTAAAACCGTTTCTCTATCAATGATTTCAACTAACCGCGCCAAGGTATCAACAGCACCGGACAGGTCACCAACTAAGCGAACTCGGTCGCCAATGACAACGCCTTTTCGGCCAAGCTCACGTGCCTTAACTGTGGTTACTTGAACTTGATTTTCAAACAACTCACCAGCAGGCACAAGACATGTGATTCGCCCGCGATCTACTCCGATTACTTGACCAACTTCGGCTTTTGAAAAATCTGGTCGATCTTTAGTTCGCCGCCTGGAATTACCTCGGGTAGGTCTACCCGAAATTGAATCTTCGTCGAATTGACTCACGCGTTAACCATCTCTTGCCACATGTTCGCAAAGTCTGGCAGAGTCTTGCTGGTTGTTGCGATATCTTCAATCACTAAATCTGCTACAGCTAGCCCAAGTACTGCGCCAGCCATTGCCATGCGATGGTCGGAGTAAGTGGCGAACTGACCGCCATGAAGTTTTGCCGGTTCGATGTGGATTCCATCAGCAGTTTCCGTTGCCTTGCCACCAAGTTTGTTGATTTCGGCAACTAGCGCTGCCAATCGATCAGTCTCATGACCACGTAAGTGTGCAATGCCTCGCAAGGTAGACGGGCCAGTTGCCAGCGCGCATAACGCGGCAATAACTGGAGTTAACTCACCTACATCATGTAAGTCAACATCAATGCCGTTGATTTCCGATCCGCCAGTAACTACTAAATCAGTTCCATCTCGAGAAACGGTCGCGCCCAGTTTTGGTAGCAGCTTTACAAGCGCGTCACCGGCCTGCGTTGTTTGTGTTGGCCAATCTGGAATCGCGACTGATCCGCCACAAACAAGTGCAGCTGCGAGAAATGGCGCGGCATTAGATAAGTCAGGTTCCACAGTTACATTAAATGAACGTGGCACGCCAGGGTGGACAGTCCAAGTGGCATTAGTCGAATCCTTGATGTCGACATCGACTCGAATTCCCAGTTCTCGCAAAACTTCAACGGACATATCTATGTGTGGCATTGATGGCAATGCTGATCCCGAGTGAATTACTGAAACTCCGGCGTCATATCTACAACCAGCAAGTAGTAACGCACTAACAAACTGAGAAGATTCGGAAGCATCAATAGTTACGGAACCACCCGCAACGAAACCTTTGCCGATGACAGTAAATGGCAAAGTTCCGCGATCATCATCGTTGATCTCAACATCCAAGCCACGTAGGGCGGAAATGATTTGCTTCATTGGTCGAACTCGAGCGTGTGGATCGCCATCGAATCTAATGTTGGCTGAACTCAGCGCAGCCACTGGCGGCACAAATCTCATGACGGTTCCGGCCAGTCCGCAATCAACTTGTGTTGCGTCAGATGTCGTGCCAGGAGTAACAACGAATGCCTCGTCTTGGATTTCTACGGAACTACCAAGTGCGGAAAGCGCCTGCGCCATCAAAAGGGTGTCGCGCGCTTGGAGCGGATGATTGATTCGGCATTCACCGCCAGAAAGAGCGGCCATTATTAACCAGCGATTAGTTAAGGACTTTGATCCAGGAATGCGAACGCGCGCGGCTATTGGGTTAGTTCGGTTAGGAGCATTCCACAGATCAGGCACATCTCTAAGCCTAACGGCTGGCAGACTAGGGGAATATGTGCGGAAGATTCACGTTAAAGACCGACCCAAAGGTAATTGCCAGTCAATTCCAGGTCAGCTCAATTGCAATCCTTGAGGGGCGCATTGCGGATTTAACTTCGCCAGCAAAGAAGTTAGATCAAATTGAATCAGATCCTTTTCAGCCAAATTTCAATGTTGCGCCAACGCATCAAATTCCAGCAATTGTTTCGCAAAATGAAGAAAGGCTCTTGGCTGCATTTGCTTGGGGTCTGATTCCGAGTTGGGCCAAGGATCCCGCAATTGGGTCAAGAATGATTAATGCCCGAAGTGAAACCGCTGCTGAGAAGCCTTCATTTAGATCCGCATTAGTCAAACGCAGATGTATTGTCCCGGCTGATGGGTGGTACGAATGGCAAGGTAGTCCGGGCAAGAAGACGCCTTACTATTTTTCGGCGCCCAACGAATCAGTTCTGGGACTTGCTGGGATTTACGAATCTTGGAAGCAACCTGATGGTCAAATGCTTTGGTCGGCTGCAATCCTGACCCAAGAGGCACGGCCAGATTTTTCATATATTCACGATCGGATGCCAGTTCTATTGACTCCAGAGCTGCAAGATTCTTGGTTGAATTCACCAACCAACCCGCTGCAGGATGTTTTAGGTTCTGCCACTGAAGTGGCATTACAGGCGTGGGAAGTTTCTTCAGCCGTTGGAAACGTCAAAAACAATAATGCTGAATTGATGACAAATCAGA
>WLGZ01000024.1 GCA_009702945.1 Actinomycetota bacterium
AGTAGGTGTTGGATTACGAGTGTTGTAACTGCGGGCAAAGTTATGCCCGCAGTTACGAATGCTTATTCAGCAGCAGGTGCTTCGGCAGCCGGAGTTTCTGCTGGTGCTGCATCTGCAGAACCAGTTAGAAGTTCCTTTTCCCAGTCAGCAAGTGGCTCAACTGCTGCGTCTGCAGGTGCACCAGCAACTGCACCGCCAGCGCGTGCCATCAAGCCATCAGCAATTGCATCTGCAATTACGCGAGTTAGTAAACCAACAGCGCGAAGTGCATCGTCATTTCCTGGAATTGGGTAGTCCACAACATCTGGATCACAGTTGGTGTCAAGAATGCCAACAACTGGGATGTTTAGCTTGTGGGCTTCGCCAACTGCAATGTGCTCTTTGTTTGTGTCAACAACCCAAATTGCACTTGGAAGTTTCTGCATGTCACGAATACCAGTTAGAACAAGTTCCAACTTTTCTTTTTCGCGACGAAGAACTAGAAGTTCTTTCTTGGTCAGACCTGAACCAGCAACATCATCAAAGTTGATCTGCTCTAGTTCCTTCATGCGAGAAATACGCTTTGAAACGGTCTGGAAGTTTGTAAGCATTCCACCTAACCAACGATGGTTTACGTATGGCATACCAACGCGAGCAGCTTCAGTTGCAATTGCTTCTTGAGCTTGCTTCTTGGTGCCAACGAAAAGCACGGTGCCACCGTGAGCTACGGTTTCGCGAACAAATTCGTATGCGCGGTCAATGTAAGCAAGTGACTGCTGCAAATCGATGATGTAAATGCCATTGCGCTCAGTGAAAATAAAGCGCTTCATTTTTGGGTTCCAGCGGCGGGTCTGGTGTCCGAAGTGAACACCGTTATCCAGCAGCTGTCGCGTCGATACGACGGCCATGGTTGTACTCCTATTTCTTAGGCTGGCGTTAACCAACCTCATTGCGGTTTGTATGACTTCGGTTGAAGTCATCCTTGGTTCTCGTGTCGGAGACCGCCCGTTGCCAGGACCGATGGTCTAACGATTCACTTTGTTGAACCTGTGAAGTCACCTATTGCTAGGTGCAACCCCTAGTTTATGGGGGTTTTGGTGTACTAAAAACCACAGCCTGGGCCATTCCACAGCAGACTTGGCGGGATTGGGGTCCTATCGGATCAAGGCGATCCTTGTCCTATGGAATCGGTGGTTTTTCGCCCAATCTTTAGGGTTTTCACCTTGGTGATAGTTCTGGCCGCCGGATTAACTCAGCCCAGTCCAGCCCGTGGGGCAAAGCAGTGGGACTGGCCAGTGAAGCCAGCTTCGCTCAGTGCCGGCTTTGATCGCCCGGCCCAGAACTGGCTGCCGGGTCATCGCGGTGTTGATCTGGTTGGGCAAAGTGGCGATCAAGTTCTAGCCGCTGGCAATGGCGTAGTTACATTTGCTGGCCTTGTTGCTGGCAAAGGCGTAGTTGTAATCAAGCACGGAAAACTTCGAACAACTTACGAACCCGTCATTGCCTCGGTAACTGTTGGATCGCGAGTTCGAGTTGGTGATGTGATTGGAACGCTAAGCGCGGGTGAAAGTCACTGCTCACCTCAAGCAACAGTTAGCTGTTTACATTGGGGATTACTTCGGGGCGAGAAGTACTTAAACCCACTTTCATTAGTTCAAAAGCGAGTGCGGTTACTGCCTACGCTCTCGGATGGGCCTGTTCAAACACGGCGCGGAGTCGGTCCATAGACACGTGCGTATAGAGCTGAGTGGTTGCCAAACTTGAGTGGCCAAGAATTTCTTGCACCGCTCTAATGTCCGCGCCACCTTCAATCAAGTGCGTAGCCGCCGAATGTCGAAGACCATGCGGCCCAAGATCTGGCACACCATCAAGGCTGGATAAAACTTCGTGCACCATAGTGCGCACAACTCGTTGATCAATTCGCTTTCCACGCGAACCTAAGAAAAGCGCAGCGCCACTTGAATCAGTTGCAAGTGCGGGGCGTGAGATTGCTAAATACTTCTCGACAGTTTTTTCTGCGATAGCGCCGTATGGGACAACGCGTTCTTTCGAACCTTTACCAAGAACTCGAATAGTTCTTCTAGTTGGATCAAGGTCATGAATATCAAGTCCAACTAATTCGCCAACACGAATGCCAGTTGCATACAAAAGTTCCAACATAGCTTGGTCACGAATGTGAGTTGGAGAATTGTCATCCGCCCGAAGCGCTGCGCGATCCATTAAATTCTCAGCTTGGTTCTGCTGCAAAATGTGTGGCAACTTCTTGCTGACTTTTGGAATCACTAATGCGCTAGCAGGGTCTTCTGAAATCAACTTGGTATGAGTCGCCCAAGCAAAGAACATTCGAATTGATGTTGCCCGGCGCGCAATAGTTGCTGAAGATAGTCCAGCAACTCGCTGACTGGCAAGCCAACCGCGCAACTCCACAATTCCAATATCTTGCAATTCCTGGCAGCCACGAGATTGCACAAACAAAAACAAGTTATCGAGATCTTTTCGATAAGCCTTGGAAGTATTTGGACTTCTACCCAACTCAAGCTCAACGTACTGAATGAAGCGAGCACTTGCTGAATGGAAGCTTGCGCTAACTTCCGCCAACTCGGTGCTATTCATACCTCTACCGTTGCAAGCCTGGCGCAAAATAGCAAGAACATTGGGCCTTACGCTGCCAAGACTTTTTACTTGACTAGTTTCCAGCCTTGATTTGAGAGCGAGATCAGTTTTCGAACTTCCAATAACATCAACGCGGCTTGAAGGTCATGGAAATCAATTTCCGATCCAAAGTGCATAGCAAGTTCATGGGTGGATCTCGGACTTTGAGAAATCAAACCAACTATGGCGCCATCTAATAAGCCAAGTTGTAATGGAATGGCTGGAGATTTGAAATCTTGAAAGATCTCGTCTGCACTGGTTGCGATCTTCATCATGTTGTCTCGGATCGCGGCATGCACTCCAGCCGACGTGGCGCTAGTAATTGGACCAGGTATCCCCCAGATCTGTCGGTTCAAAACATGAGCCCAATTCGAAGTGGAGAGTGAACCAGACCGTAGCGCAGCTTCAACTACAACTGTGGATTGAGAGAGCGCAGCTATCAATCGATTCCTGATCAAGAATCTATGTTTGTGGGGTTTAGCCCCTGGTGGTGCTTCACTGACAACAACACCAGAGTCGGTGATCGTGGAAAGCAAGCCTCGATGTGAAGCGGGATATGCCACATCAACTCCACAAGCTAAAACTGCAATGGTGTTGCCTATCCCAGCTAAAGATCCGCGATGGGCTGCGGCATCGATTCCATAAGCTGCACCGGAAATGATTCCGACGTTTTCCTGTGCCCCTTGCATTCCCAATTCGTAAGCAATGCGTTGACCATAGGCAGTAGCCGAGCGAGCCCCAACGATAGCAAGGGATTGATTTGAAATTTCAGCGAGCGACCCTCCGCCAGTGCACCAAAGTCCAACGGGTGCTGCGGTGTCCAAATCTTCGAGCGAATCTGGCCACTCTTCATCTGCTGGAGTTATAAACCTTCCCCGCACTGAGTTCAAAGATTTAACTGCCTGTTCAATCAAAGGCGAGTTTAAAACTCGATCTATTGATTTACACATGGCATCTGCGCCGTAGCCACTCTCCCATCGATCAACTGCATCAGCGGCGCCAAACTCAGCAACCGCTTGACCTACGCGCTCATCACCTGGTTCACCGGCAATAGAAATGATTAATCGAGCTTGCCGATCGGTTAACTGGCTTGCCATGAACCATTGCCATCTCGGTACATAAGCGCTGCAGCGACGTCGGTCTCGTTTGGAATGTCATGTCCGCGTAGATCGGCAATTGTCCAAGCAACGCGAAGGATTCGATCTGCGCCTCGTGCCGAGATTTCCAGGGCATCATTTGCGAGTAGCTCGCGCGCGCTGTCGGAAACTGGATATCTACGGCGCAGCATTGGGCCAGGCACTTGGGAATTGATGCTCCAAGGTTCATTGCGATATCTGTGTGCAGCACGCTCTCTGGCTTGAGCTACTCGCGCTGCAACTACATCAGTGCCTTCAAGTTCCCCTGAACTGGGATCAAGTTCGGCCAAACTTGGCCGCTCCAGTGTTACTCGCAAATCAATGCGGTCCAATAGCGGCCCGGAAAGCCGAGAGAAATATCGGCGACGTACTTGCGATGAACAACTGCACTGCGCGCCGGTGCCAATGAACTTCCCGCATGGACAAGGGTTGGATGCTAGAACCAGTTGAAACTTTGCAGGCAAGACGGTTTGAAATCCAGACCTTGCAATTGTGACTGCGCCTGATTCAAGAGGTTGACGCAACGCATCCAAAACTGACCGCTCAAACTCAGCTGCTTCATCTAAACAAAGCACGCCATGGTTTGCCATTGTCACCATGCCAACGCGCACTGCATTGCTGCCGCCACCAATCAAGGCAGCTTTAGTTGTGGTGTGATGTGGTGCTTGAAATGGTGGGGTTCGGATTAAGCCTTGCCCAGCTCCCAATGCACCAGCGGCTGAATAGATTGCAGTTACTTCAACGGCTTGATCGTCAGTTAACTTGGGCAGCAAGCCAGGCAATCGCTGGGCCAACATAGTTTTGCCAACCCCGGGTGACCCCAAGAATGCCAAGTGGTGACCACCAGCCGCAGCCACCTCTAGCGCCCGACGGGCATTTGATTGTCCGCGCACTTCACTTAAATCTGGGATGGGTTCGTTAACAAACTCAATTGGTTCGGGTAAGTCACCAGACACATCTTCCCCGCGTAGATAAGCAACCGCATCCGACAAACTCTTAACGCCAACGACCTTCAAGTCAGGAACTAACTGTGCTTCATTAACTTGTGACTGCGGAACTATCAAAGTGTCATAGCCACGGCGGTAAGCACAGAGTGCAGCGACTAAAACTCCTTTAACTGGTCTTACTTGGCCATCAAGGGCCAGTTCGCCAATCACTATGGTTTTAGTCATCTCTGGTATTTGCGAGTGCGCAGACAAGATTGAAAGTGCAATGCCTAGATCAAGTGATGCACCTCGTTTATGAACTGATGCAGGTGACAGGCCTACGGTGATTCGACGTTCGGATGGCCAGTGCAACTCACTGTTTTGAACAGCTGCACGAACTCGATCCCGTGCTTCACCAACTGCAGTATCCGGCAGACCAACAATTGCCATGCCTGGCAACCCTTGACTTAAGTAAGCCTCGATGTCTACAACTAATCCTTCAACGCCGTTGATAACAACGCCACATGCTCTCGCCAGCGTCATTATTCGATCCCTTTAAGGTGACTAATTGTTGTGGGTTGGCCATCGCAATAGATCACGCTGATGGCATCGAAGCGAATCCCTTGATGTCGGGACTGGTTGTTGCTGAGCCAATGAAGTGCGGCAGTCCTTATGTGCTGGAGCTTGAGCGGTGTAATTGCATCACTTGGCACGCCATGACTTATCGATCGACGAGTCTTGACTTCACAGAAAACTAACGTGGAATTGATTTGCGCAATTATGTCGAGTTCGACGCGTTTGAATCTCCAGTTACGTCCCAGAATTTCATAACCCATGTCCTGCAAATAGATCGTGGCAATGTCTTCGCCGATTTTTCCAAGTTCACTGTTTTTAAGATGCACCTGTACATGGTGAAAGGTTTAAAGAAGTTAAGCGTGAGAATCTAGTTTCTGTGAACTAAATCAATATGTGGAAAGACTTAAGGAACTTCCATGTCAGGCTTTGATAGCTCTTCGACATTGACATCCTTGAAAGTTAGGACGCGAGCCTTCTTAACAAATCGGGCTTGACCATACATGTCCCAAATCCAAGCATCAGTAAGTGTGGCTTCGAAGTAAACATCGCCAGCATCGTTAGTGCGAACTTGCACATCAACACCATTTGCTAAATACATTCGACGCTCAGTATGAACTATGTAGCTAAAGAGGTGAACTAAGTCGCGGTACTCCCGATAAAGCTCAAGCTCCATCTCGGATTCATAACGCTCTAACTCATCCGCTGACATGTAATTAGCCTATGCGGTGACTGGCTCAGATTCACTCGGGCCACTAGGTAATTTCCAAGACTTGCGATGTAGGTCAGTTGGGCCAAGGCGGGCGATGGCAGCCATGTGGTCGCTGGATCCGTAGCCAACGTTTCCTTCCCAACCAAAGTCTGGATGAATCAGAGCCGCTTCCCGCATCAATTCATCCCGAGCTACTTTGGCCAAGACGCTTGCCGCGGATACTGAGGCGCACGATGCATCCGCCTTAATCTTCATAGTCACCGGAACCACAATGTCCGAAATGGGCGTTGTGAATAAATCGGATTCAGGTTCAAGTAACCAGTTGTGCTTGCCATCGAGAATTACATGATCCGGTTTGGTATTTAACTGTTGGTGAGCCCGCACCCAAGCCAAACGAAGTGCTGACACAATTCCAATCTCATCAATTTCGCTGGCTGCCACATGTCCGATTGCATATTCAACTACCCAGGCAGAAACTGGTTCAATCAATTTCTCTCTGGCAGTTCGACTGATTTGTTTACTATCCCTTAAGCCAGCTGGGACTTGCGAGGTCTCGGCCGAAACAATTGCCACCCCAACTGAAACCGGGCCAGCAAGTGCGCCGCGTCCAACTTCATCGACGCCTGCAATGTATTTAACGCCAGTTGATAACAACTCCCGCTCTAATTCAAGAGTTGGTGCTACCGAACTAATTTTCAATCCCACCAATGCGACCAATTGGCCAAATGCGCATGGCAACTCGACCAATGATTTCTTCTTCTGGGACCATGCCGTTGTTCTTGTCTAAGTGAAAGCGAGAATCTTCGGAGTTGCCGCGATTATCACCCATTACAAAGACATGGCCTTCGGGAACAAGGACTTCAAAAGTTACCTGATCAGTGGTTGCGCCATCTTTTATGTACGGTTCATCGATGCCAACGCCGTTTAGAACTATTCGACCTTGAGTGTCACAGCATTTAACTGTGTCATTGGCAACGCCGATAACGCGCTTAACTAAATCATTGCCAGAGTTAGCTGGCACGATTCCGATTGCTTGGAGTACACGACCAACTGGAGTGTCATAAGGATTAGGGAATCCCGCGCCGAGCCAACCACCTGGGTCATGGAAGACAATTACATTTCCACGATTAACACCAGTGAATTGCGTAGAAATCTTTGACACAATTATGCGGTCATTTTCCTGGAGAGTATCTTCCATGGAAGCGCTAGGAACATAGAAAGCTTGGATTAGAAAAGTGCGAACCAAAATTGAAAGGATTAAAGCAGTTCCTACAACGGTCACTAATTCGCGCACCAGACTCGGCTGCTTTTTTGGCTTGTCCTTTTTGTGACCCATAGTTCTTTAATCATACTTTTAAACAAAAAATTAGCGGACTCACTAGTAAGTGAGCCCGCTAATTTGTAAAGAATTAAACGTTGTCGCGCAATTCCTTGATCTTTGCCTTCTTACCGCGTAGATCACGAAGGTAGTAAAGCTTGGCGCGACGGACATCTCCGCGGCTGACCAATTCGATCAATTCAACAATTGGTGAGTGAAGCGGGAAAGTACGCTCAACACCGGTTCCAAAACTGATTTTGCGGACTGTGAAAGTCTCACGAAGTCCACCACCATGGCGACGGATTACAACGCCCTGGAAAATCTGAATACGGGAACGGGTTCCTTCAACAACTCGAACGTGAACTTTTACGTTGTCGCCGGGACGGAAATCTGGAATTCCAGTGCGCAGGGATGCTGCGTCTACATCGTCTAGAAAATGCATTATTACTCCGAAGGACATGTCGCCGCAGGTCGAAAGCCCAATAAATGGTTCTTGCCGGGTTTGTTTAGAACTTAATGTTTCAGCACCCCTGTGGCGGTGCTGCTACGTTCCAACAAAGTTGAGTTTGCCATAACTAGTGGGTTTCCAGCAAATTACCGTCAGAATGCCACGAATCAGTGGGTGCATATATATGCTTAGAGCATCCCTATCGAAAGCTTCCTCATGCCAGCGTCAGATCCGCAACTAACTAAAGTGCGGCTAGGTAACCACAGAGTTACTGGCAAGGAACAGTTTTATACCCCGCCAGAAGTTGCTGATCGAGTAATTCGAAATGTTAAGAAGCGCGTTGGCGATCTGTCTCAGCGAATATTGCTTGAGCCTGCTGGTGGAACTGGTGCATTTATTGACGCGGCAAAAGCACATGGCCTCACAAAAGTCATTAGCTTTGACATTGAACCTCACCATAAAAAGATTTCATTGGGTGACTTTTTAGAGCAAGACATTGCTCAAACTGGACTGCTAACAATCACCAATCCCCCATTTGGTCGAAACAACTCATTGTCAATTCCGTTCTTTAACAAGGCGGCACAAGTTTCAGATTTGATTGTTTTTATCGTTCCAAGATCCTGGCGTAAATGGTCAGTTCAAAACCGACTCGACCAGAATTTTCACCTTGTACGTGACGATGACTTAACCATCAATTACGTAGATGTATATGGGCAGGACGCACATGCAAAGGATCGGTTGCGAACCTGTGTTCAATACTGGGAGCGAAAATCTAAACTTCGACCAATCGTCAAAGTAAAGGACATGGGAATCATCGAGCGCACCACTCCAGAACTTGCTGATGCCGCGATGACGCTCTTTGGGTACAACTGCGGAAAACTAACTACTGACTTTGAGCGCAGAAAAGTTACAACTCAGATGTATTTGAAGTTCAACCACCCTCGGGCAAAAAAAGCAATTGAAAACTCTGACTTTTCAAAGTTCTATATGAATACTGCTTACACCGAGGCTTTATCTTTACCTGAAATCAATTACGTATTGAATGAATACATCTACGGTGACCCGATGGTGCAATTACTTCAGTAGATCGGGACGATTCTCTGCTGTCCGTAATTTAGCTTGTTCGTGCTTCCAGGCTGAGATCTTGGCATGATCCCCTGAAGTTAAAACTTGAGGAACTTCTAACTCGCGCCAAACTGGAGGTCGAGTAAAGATCGGGCCCTCGAGTAAATTCTCCATCGCGCCAACTGCAAACGAATCATCTGCAAAACTTTCCTGGTTTCCAAGCACGCCGGGAACAAGTCGGGCAATTGCTTCCACCATTACAAGGACAGCAACTTCCCCACCGGCTAAAACGTAATCACCAATCGAAACTTCCTCGACGCGAATCTTGGTTTTGTAATGCTCTGCTACTCGGGAATCAATGCCTTCATAGCGACCACAGGCAAAGACAATGTGTTTTGCTGCAGATAGCTCAGTTGCCAGCGCTTGGGTAAATGGCTTTCCTGATGGCGTTGGGATTATCAAAATAGTTTCAGCGGTCGTGAATTCATCCAATGCATCGCCCCATGGTTCAGGCTTCATAACCATTCCCGGTCCACCGCCATATGGGGAATCATCAACGGTTTGATGTTTGTCGGATGTGTAATCACGTAAGTCTTTAACGTTTACTGAAATCAAGCCGTCTTCTATTGCCTTACCCATCAAGGACAGTTCAAGTGGCTTTAAGTAGTCTGGGAAAACTGTGATGACGTCAAACCTCAACATCAGATTTCCTCATCCCTAACGACAATTGCTTCTAACTCGTTAAGCAATCCAGGTGGTGGGGTGATTGTTACAGATTTAGTCTCTAGATCAATCTCGGGCACAAACTCCAGGACAAACGGAATCAAAACCTCGGTGTCACCTTCGCGCTTTACAGAAAGCAAGTCCTGGCTTGGTAAGTGAATTACCTCGCCAATCACGCCAACCAAGGATCCATCCTGTAGCTTCACATTTAGCCCTACGAGTTGATGATCGTAAAACTCATCTGGATCTTCCGGAAGTTCTGTGGGATCAACATCAATGGTTAAAGTCTGGCCGCGCAAAGCTTCAGCAGCATTGCGATCTTCAATTCCTGCAAAGTGAACAACAAAACGCCCACTGTGCCACTTTGAAGTGGCGACAGTGAGCGTCGTGTTATCAGAAGTCATCAAAACCGTTCCATCTGCATAGCGATGATCTGGTTCATCTGTCATTGGTTCAACGAAAAGGTCGCCGCGCACGCCATGTGCTCGGCCAATGCGCCCGATTACGAGCTGCATTTATTACCTTCCGTCGACGTCAAG
>WLGZ01000025.1 GCA_009702945.1 Actinomycetota bacterium
GCCGGTGGGGAAGCAGGCGTTCGACGAGCTGCACAAATCCTGCAAGGTGAGGTAGAGCAAACTATGCGACTGATGGGGATTACATCTCTGGATCAACTGACACCAGACATGGTCCGATTCCGCGGCCAGGAAAAGTTCTAAAGAGTTTTTAGTTAAATAAAAAAGACCCCTGAGGGTCTGATTCATTTGTAGCCCCGACGGGATTCGAACCCGCGCTACCGCCTTGAGAGGGCGGCGTGCTAGGCCGCTACACAACGGGGCCGCACCAGTTCACAATAACGTAGATTTGGCCAAGTTCTAAATGCCCAGTATTAACTAGCCGCGTGCTTTGAGTGAATCACTAATGCGATTAGCGGCTGTCATTACAGCGATGCCATGAATTCGACCCGGAGTACGCGTCAAGCGTTCGATTGGTCCAGAGATAGATACTGCAGCGATGACTTTGCCGTTGGCACTTCGAATCGGCGCACTAACAGACGCAACTCCTGGTTCGCGCTCACCGAGGGATTGTGCCCAACCGCGACGTCTGACAGCTGCTAAATCTGAGGCTGTGAACTTAGCGCCTTGAATTCCGCGGTGAAGTCGATCTGGTTCTTCCCATGCGAGCAAGATTTGAGCAGCAGAACCTGCGGACATAGTCAGTCCAACACCAACAGGAACTGTGTCCCGTAAACCTGTCATACGTTCAGCGGCAGCAACACAGATTCGCTGATCACCTTGTCGACGATAGAGCTGAGCACTTTCTTTGGTGGCATCACGCAGTGCGATCAAGATCGGATTAGCAATGGCTAGAAGTTTGTCTTCGCCGGCAGCGCCAGCTAATTCGCCTACGCGTGGACCAAGTACGAATCGACCATTGATGTCCCGAGCCACTAAGCGATGGTGCTCAAGAGCAGTTGCCAGACGGTGCGCAGTAGGGCGGGCCAAGCCAGTGGCTGCAACTAATCCAGCCAATGTCAGCGGTCCGGATTCCAAAGCGTCCAGAATGTGGGCAGCTTTATCCAGAACACCTACACCGCTACTAATATCGTCCATGTACTGATATTGGTATCTCGAATAGTGAGATGTCAAAATTGCTACTCAACAGGAGGCAGTTATGGGACGCACATTGGCACAAAAGGTTTGGGACGACCACGTAGTTCGTCGCGCCGAAGGTGAACCGGACTTACTTTATATCGATCTGCACCTTACTCATGAGGTAACTAGCCCACAGGCTTTCGATGGTTTGCGCGCTGCTGGTCGCCCAGTTCGCCGCAAAGATCTAACCATCGCCACGGAAGATCACAACGTGCCAACAACTGACATCGACAAACCAATTGTTGATCCAATCAGTCGCGCCCAAATTGAGGCACTTCGCATAAACACTAAAGAATTTGGAATTGAAAACTACGAACTTGGCAATAAGGAACAAGGAATTGTTCACATCATTGCGCCACAGTCCGGGCTAACTCAGCCAGGTATGACAATTGTTTGTGGTGACTCACACACTTCAACGCATGGCGCCTTCGGTTCAATCGGTATGGGTATCGGCACAAGCGAAGTTGAGCACGTACTTGCAACTCAGACTTTGCCACTTAAGCCTTTCAAGACCATGGCAATAACAGTTAACGGCAAACTTCCAGCTGGCGTAACTTCAAAAGATTTAATTTTGGCAATCATTGCTGAAATTGGAACTGGTGGCGGTCAGGGTTACATCCTTGAATACCGTGGTGAAGCAATTCGCGCGCTGTCCATGGAAGGTCGCATGACAATGTGTAACATGAGCATCGAAGCTGGCGCTCGCGCTGGCATGATCGCGCCTGACGAAACTACTTTTGAGTACGTCAAGGGACGAGAGCACGCACCTAAGGGCGCCGATTGGGACGCTGCAGTCGCTTACTGGAAGACCTTGCCAACTGATGACGACGCAGTGTTTGATCGCGAGGTAATCATTGACGCAACCAAGCTCAGTCCATTTGTAACTTGGGGAACTAACCCAGGTCAGGGTGCTCCGATTTCGGCAAATGTGCCAAGTCCAGATGACTTCACAGATGAAGTCGACAAGAAGGCAACTGAAAAGGCTCTTGAGTACATGGACCTTAAAGCTGGAATGCCGATTCGCGACATCAAAATCGACACTGTGTTTATCGGATCCTGCACCAACGGCCGCATCGAAGATCTTCGCGCAGCTGCAGACATCCTTAAGGGCAACAAGATCGCTGATGGCATGCGCATGATGGTTGTGCCAGGTTCTGTTCGCGTTCGCCTGGAAGCTATGGCTGAAGGTTTAGACAAGGTCTTCCTTGAAGCCGGAGCTGAATGGCGCGAGGCAGGTTGCTCAATGTGTCTTGGTATGAACCCAGACAAGCTAACGCCAGGTGAGCGCAGCGCTTCCACATCTAACCGAAACTTTGAAGGACGCCAAGGTCCTGGTGGCCGCACTCACTTAGTGTCACCAGCTGTTGCTGCTGCAACTGCAATCCGCGGCACACTTTCTTCGCCAGCTGATCTCGTAGGGAGTTCAAACTAATGGATAAGTTCACAGTTCACACCGGCACTGCCGCACCACTTCGTGCCAGCAATGTCGATACCGACCAGATCATTCCGGCGGAATACCTAAAGCGCATCACTCGCCATGGCTTCGAAGATGGTTTGTTTAACTCCTGGCGTAAAGATGCAAACTTTGTGCTTAACCGTCCGGCCTACCAAGGCGTAAGTGTTTTGGTTGCAGGTCCTGATTTTGGAACTGGTTCGAGTCGCGAGCACGCAGTATGGGCACTTATGGATTACGGCTTCAAAGTTGTGATCTCATCGCGCTTTGCTGACATCTTCCGCGGCAACTCAGGCAAGCAAGGCCTATTAACTGCAGTAGTAGATCAAAGCGCTGTAGAGCAGCTTTGGAAGATTATTGAAGAAGAGCCGAGCACACCGGTGACTGTGGACCTAGAAGCCCAGGTAATCACTGCTGCCGGCTTCACAACCAAGTTTGAGGTCGATAGCTACGTCAGATGGCGCCTAATGGAGGGCCTAGATGACATTGGCCTGACGCTTAAGCACGTCGATGAGATCACGGCCTTTGAGGCAAAACGACCTAGTTTTAAGCCCACCACGATCTAAATCACCCCAATATCGGCAAAAAATCCCAAGAAATTGGGATTTTTTGCATTTCTTGGGCGTGTCAGGCTAAAAACCCTTGATTTTGAGCCGTAAAGTCACAAGTGAGCCAGGCGGGGAAGCCTGGAACAACTCAAAGGACGTTAATTCGCAAGGGTTAATGACAAAAGATCGCCGGCATTCATCAATGGAGGTCGGGTAACTATGGAGGATCCAAAGTGAACAAGGCAGAACTAATTGATGGAGTTGCTGAAGCCGCAGGCCTAAGCAAAAAAGACGCAACCGCAGCTGTAGATGCAGTTTTTGACAGCATCTCCCGCGCAGTAGCCAAGGGTGACAAGGTTTCCCTAACCGGCTTCGGCATCTTCGAGAAGTCAGACCGCGCAGCCCGTACTGGCCGCAACCCACAGACTGGTGCTCCAGTTCAGATTGCAGCAACATCAGTACCTAAGTTCCGCGCTGGCGCTGAATTCAAGAAAAAGGTTTCAGGCAAATAAGCCTTAAAACTTAAAGTAATCGGACTCGTTGGGAAACCAACGAGTCCGATTCATTTTTATGTCAGGATGATTAAGTCATGAGCAAATTCCCACCACAGTCACACCGTGGCTTTTGGTATCGGTTTATCGCAGTTGTTTTGCGCCCGATCCTAAAAGCAGCCACGGCCCGGGACTGGCGAGGTGGCGAATTCTTGCGGGTTGACCAAGGAATCGTCGTAGCGATGAATCACCTTTCTTGGTACGACCCATTAGTGGCTGCTCACTTTGTTAATGACAATGGCCGGCCCGTTAGATTCTTGGCCAAAGTTGAAGTATTCAAAATTCCACTGCTCGGATCGATTTTAAAAAGTGCTGGCCAGATTCCAGTTCAGCGCGGTAACTCAGATGCAGCAGCTGGCTCATTGCGCGAAGCTTTTACCGCAATTGAAAATGGTCAGTGTGTTGTTATCTATCCAGAAGGCACATTGACTCGTGACCCAAACCTTTGGCCGATGACTGCAAAGACTGGTGCAGCGCGCATTGCACTAATGACTGGCGCTCCAGTTATTCCAGCTGCGCAGTGGGGACCACAAGAAGTTTTGGCGCCTTATAGCAAGCGCTTGCGATTGATCCCGCGCAAAACTATGCACGTTTGGGCAGGCCCTGCAGTTGATCTAGCTGATTTAAGAAGTCAACCAATTTCGGCCAGCACGCTACGCGAAGCCACGGAACGCATTATGCGAGACATTACTAAAATATTGAGTGAGCAACGTGGCGAAGCCCCACCGGCTGTTCCACTAGATCGTCGAATTGCACTTCAAAAGAAAGCAGAGTCATAATGCGCGTCGCCGTAATGGGAGCTGGCTCTTGGGGATCAGTTTTCTCGATGATTCTTGCTGATGCTGGATGCGATGTTTCGCTTTGGGCTCGTAGCGCAGCAATTGCTGATGACATCAATTCCACGCACATTAACCACGCATACTTTCCAGAACTAACGCTTCCTAAAAACATCCTGGCCACTACAAATCCAGATAAAGCATTAACTGATGCTGATCTTGTTGTGCTGGCTATGCCGGCCCAAACTTTGCGAGGCAATCTATCTGCCTGGAGCTTGTCTATTCCTACGGATTCCATTTTGGTTTCGCTTATCAAAGGCGTGGAACTAGGCACAGCCGAGCGCATGACTGAAGTTATTGCTGAGATAACCAAAGTTGATACCGAAAGAGTTGCGGTAGTGTCCGGACCAAACTTGGCACACGAAATCGCAGCTCGGGAACCAGCTGCAACAACGGTGGCCTGTATTAATGAAGAGTTTGCAATCAAGATTCAAGATGCCTGCACCACCGACTATTTCCGTCCGTACTACACAACCGATGTGGTTGGTGTGGAAATTGCGGGCGCAGTTAAAAACGTAATTGCTTTGGCAAACGGTATGGCCGTTGGTCTTGGTTATGGTGAGAATTCCCAGTCTGCACTTATGACTCGTGGCCTGGCCGAGATGTCTCGCTTGGGTGTTGCCCTTGGCGCTAACCCACTTACTTTTGCTGGGCTAGCCGGAGTTGGTGATTTGATTGCAACTTGTCAGTCACCGCTATCGCGCAACCGAACTATTGGCGTTTATCTTGGTGAAGGCAAAACGATTGAGCAAGCTCAGACTTTAACCAAAACGACTTCAGAAGGTGTTAAGAGTTGCCAATCTATTTTGGATCTTGCCAATCGCCACGGTGTCGAGATGCCAATTACCGAACAAGTTGTAAACGTAATTCATCGCGGAACCAGCGCTGAGAAAGTTTTGAAGGCTTTCATGTCTCGACCAACAACGGCCGAAGAAGGTCAAGAACTAATGGAGCATATGTAGTTACTAATAGCCCATTTTTGGTTGAGTTTGATTTGCAATCTCACCAGTGGCATTTAGTGCTTGATCCAGATCAGCCCAAATATCGTTTGCATTTTCAATTCCAACCGATACGCGAATTAGATTCTCAGGAACTGCAGAATTTTCTTTAGGCCATCTGCGTCTACGTTCCATCAAAGTCTCAACGCCACCAAGTGATGTTGCGTAAGTGATTAACTCAACGGACTGACATACAAGTTCGGCCGCTTCAGCATCACCGTCAACTTCAAATGCCAACATAAATCCAGGGCCATCAGATTGACGCTTTGCAATGTCTGCATTCTTATGTCCACCAAGTCCTGGGTAATGTACGGCTCGGACCTTGCTATGCCCAGCTAACTTCTCGGCAATGAATTGTGCATTTGATTCAGCGCGATCCACGCGAATTGCCAAAGTGCGAATACCGCGCAGTGCCAGGTAAGAATCGAATGCACTTGGCACGGCTCCTAAAAGAACGCGGCGACCAATAATCTTTTGCGCTAATTCTTCATCTGCAGTTACGAGCGCGCCCATCAACAAGTCAGAGTGCCCAGCCAAACCTTTGGTAGCACTATGCATTACTAGGTGTGCACCTAGTTCAAGTGGTCGTTGCCTTATTGGAGTCATAAAGGTGTTATCGACTGCAAGGTAAGCGCCGTAATGTCGAGCCACGGTTGCAGTTGCTTCAATGTCACAGATTTCCATCATTGGATTAGTAGGTGTTTCGATCCAAACCCAAGAAGCGGGATTTCCATCGCCAGCAATTGCTGCTTTGACTGCAACATCATCAGTGACATCAACAAGTCGCAATTCAATTCGACCAAGGTCGTGAAGTTCTTTTAGTCGCATTGCAACACCGGTGTATGAGTACTGACTAGCTACTACTGGTTTTCCTTGCGGGAATAAATCGAAGATGGCATTTGCCGCAGCCATGCCACTTGAGAAAACTGTGCACCGCCCACCTTCAAGTGCGCCGATTGCTTGCTCCAAGGAATCCAAGGTGGCGTTCCAATCGCGCATGTAGCCATACGGTCCACCTGCGTGCATCGTGCTCGACAACACAATCGGGGGATTGATGGGACCGTCTGGCGTTACTGGTGGACGACCAGCCTGCACGGCAGCGGTATCTAAATTCTTGAAGGACTCATGACCATTTTTCGGCGCGCTCATAGGGAAAACACTAGTGCCATTAGATTTCAAAATGTTTCGGTAGCGTTGGACAGGTGAGTAAGAAAATCCGGGTAGCCGTAATCTTCGGCGGTCGCAGTAGCGAACACTCGATTTCTTGTATATCTGCAGGCAGCGTACTTCGCGCCCTTGATCGAAATCTTTATGATGTGGTGCCAATTGGCATCACAAAATCTGGCAAATGGGTACTTGAAGCCGACAATGCTGATCGATTAGCGATTCAAAATGGTGTCTTTCCTGAAGTTGACTCAACCAACCCAGCAGTTCTTTTCACCGCAGATCCAAGTGCTAAAGATTTAGTGGTGCAATCCAATGTTCCTGAGGTCTTGCAGCAGTTCGATGTTGCCTTCCCGGTCCTGCATGGACCATGGGGCGAAGATGGCACGATTCAAGGTCTACTTGAATTAGCAGGCATTCCATATGTAGGTTCTGGCGTATTTGCATCAGCTGCTGCAATGGACAAAGCGCACTTAAAAGCAATGATGCATTCCGCTGGACTGCCAATTGGTCCGTATGAAGTTGTGAGCAATGCGCAGTGGCTAACTGAAAAAGATGCCAGCTTGGCACGCATTAAAACTTTAGGGTTGCCAGTTTTCATTAAGCCATGTCGCGCCGGTTCCAGCGTTGGTATCAGCAAAGTTAAATCCCACGATGACTTAGTGGCTGCAATTGAAGCTGCCAGAATTCATGATCCAAAAATCATTGCGGAAGCAAGTATTGAAAACGCTCGCGAAATTGAATGCGGAGTTTTGGGTACCAGCAAAGGACCTAAGGCAAGTGTTTGTGCCGAGATCATCGTGCGTGATGGCCATGAGTTCTATGACTTTGAAGCTAAGTATGTGGATGACTCAGTTGAGTTATCGGTTCCGGCAAAACTCGATCCAGCCCAACATGAGAAACTTCGCGAGCTAGCGGTTCAGGCTTTCTTGGCGATGGATGGCGAAGGACTAGCTCGGGTAGACATGTTTGTCACCGGAAATGATGTCGTGATTAACGAAATCAACACCATGCCAGGCTTCACGCCAATTTCTATGTACCCGCGGATGTGGGCGGAAACTGGTCTTGATTACCCAGCACTGGTTGATGCCTTGGTGCAAGATGCTCTTCGCCGTGGTGTTGGTCTGCGCTAATCGCGCTAACGTGTAATACATGAGCGAGCAAAGTATGGGTGGCCAAACCGTTGGCCAACTTGGCGAGTTTGCGTTGATTGACGCAATTGCAGCCCGACTGGCTAAATCATCGAATGAAACAGTTTCAGTTGGTATTGGTGATGACTCAGCTGTTGTATCTGCCAAGGGCGGGAACGTGGTTGCCTGCATAGACATGTTGACGCAAGGCGTGCACTTTCGTCTTGATTGGTCGGAAGCAAAAGACATTGGTCGCAAAGCTGCTGCACAAAACTTAGCCGACATCTTTGCGATGGGAGCAACACCAACGGCACTACTAGTTGGACTTGCGCTTCCTTCCGATACTCCAGTGTCATGGGTTATGGGTTTGGCAGATGGTTTGAGTGAAGAAGCATCATTAGTTGGCGTGACCGTTGTTGGGGGAGACATAGTCCGCGGTGACTCGATTGCAATCAGTGTTACTGCGTTAGGTGAGCTAGGGGAGCGAGCAGCAATTCTGCGATCCGGTGCAAAGCCAGGAGATGTTTTAGCACTGGCCGGTCGACTTGGGTTTGCCCAAGCAGGTTTGTTAATGCTTTCCCGCGGCTTTAGATCACCAAGAGTTTTAGTTGGAGCTCACCGCGTTCCAGAACCACCATATGAATTAGTTCGGTTAGCAACTCATGCGACATCAATGATCGACATCAGCGATGGGTTAGTTTCAGATTTGAGTCACATCGCTAAAGCATCTGGCGTCTCAATAAATATCAAGACTGCAGAATTTGAAATTCCTGAACCACTAGCTGCTGCAGCTTCTGCGTTTAATGGCGATGCGCTGGAATGGATTTTGACTGGCGGCGAAGATCACGCATTCGCTGCCACATTCACAAATGCCCTTGATGTTCCATCTGGCTGGACCATTATTGGATTAGTCGAAGCTGGAGAGCCAGCTGTAACTGTTGATGGTGAGACCTACTCCGGCAAAGGCTGGGATCACTTCTCAACCAACTAAAAATCCCCCCAGCTAAAGCTGAGGGGATTTAAAAATTTAGTAAGCAATCAGACGCGGGAAACTTTTCCAGCCTTGATGCATGAAGTGCAAACATTTAGACGCTTTGGTGAGTTGTTAACAACTGCGTGAACGGTCTGGATGTTTGGATTGAAACGACGCTTGGTACGACGGTGTGAGTGGGAAATGGCGTGGCCAAAGCCTGGGCCTTTGCCACAGACGTCACATACAGCAGCCATTTTGACTCCTTGAAGATTGATGGTTTTGCTTGGTTAAGCCTTGCCAGACTACCTGCGAATGCTCAGAAATTCCAATTCGGGCTCAACTAAACCCTATAACTGCGGGCTTGTGACTCATCCGGAAACCTATGAGACAGGTAGCCTAGGGGCGTGGCAAACACTGGAAATGCGGGTATTGACGCGGCTACGCTCCAGGCAGCCATGGTTCAGTTTCAGGACCTTCTGGCTCAAAATGAGCAGTTACTCAACGATTTAAACGTTTATCCAGTACCGGATTCCGATACTGGCTCAAATACTCTGCACACGCTTAAGGCAGGCATTGCCAACGCTGTGGGCCACGCATCTGACGTAGGTGAGTACGCCGCAGCCTTAGCAACGGGTGCCGCGAAGTCCGCTCTGGGAAATTCGGGTGTGATCTTGGCTCAGTATTTGCAGGGACTGGCACAAGGCCTATCGCAAACTGAAACTCCCGATCAATGTTCGCCAAGTGAATGGCAGCAGGCACTTGAGCAAGCTGCAGTTGTTGCTCGGGAGTCGGTACTAACTCCTGCGGAAGGCACCATGCTCACGATTGCTGATGCTGCCGCGAATGTTCCAGCGCAATCAGATTTTCAAAAGTATTACCAGGCTGTTCAAATCGCAGTTCGTGCTGCCGTAATTGAAACGCAGAACTTGTTACCAGAACTTGTGGCAGCAGAAGTGGTTGATTCTGGCGCCTTGGCAATTTCATTTTTGCATGACAGCGTCGCATTAAGTTTTGGGGTAACTGCAAGTCCGCTGCAGATTAACTCTCGTAAACCAGTTGCATCCAGTTATTCAGGTCCAGCATTTGAATTAATGTTTTCGGTTATCTGCTCACAAGTGATCAAAGAAGAAATTGAAAGCAAGATTTCTAGCCTTGGTGAATCGATTGCGATTTCTGGCCTCGAACC
>WLGZ01000026.1 GCA_009702945.1 Actinomycetota bacterium
CCTTGCTACCTGCGATCGTTGCCGTGCTCCAAAGTTGCAGCACACTGCTTGCCCAACTTGTGGCACATACGACAAGCGCCAGGTCCTTAGCGTCTAATTGCCGTGGCCAAGTCCACACCGCAAGAACAGCTATTTGACCGACTGGGTTTAGTTTTTGATGCCCAGTTACTCGAGTTAGCGCTCACGCACCGGTCATTCGCCTACGAGTCAGGCGGACTACCAACAAACGAGCGACTTGAGTTTTTAGGCGATTCCGTTTTGGGCGTCGTAGTAACCGATGAGCTTTATCACCGTTACCCAGATTTGCCGGAAGGCAACCTCGCAAAACTTCGCTCTGCTGTAGTCAGTGCTCGTGCATTGGCTGTACAAGCTCGCCGCCTTGGCTTAGGTGAATTTATTCGACTTGGTCGTGGCGAAGAAACTACTGGTGGTCGTGACAAGTCTTCGATTCTGGCCGACACTTTTGAAGCAATTCTTGGCGCAGTTTATTTGGATCTAGGAATTGAAGTTTCGCGCGAACTAATCCTGCGGTTATTGGATGAACAACTCGCCGAAGCTGCGGAACTTGGCGCTGGTTTGGATTGGAAAACTTCACTTCAGGAACTCACTGCCGAGTTTGGGATTGGTGTTCCAACATATGCAATCGAAGAATCTGGTCCTGATCACGCAAAGCGATTTGAAGCCCAAGTAGTTTTGGCCAATAAGCATTACGGTCATGGCACTGGCAGTAACAAAAAAGAAGCAGAGCAACAGGCTGCAGCCAGTGCTTACGCTGAGTTGAAGGCCGAACGTGCCATTGAAGATCAGCGCAATTCCGAAGACTCCCGCAGCAGCGAGTAGTCATGCCGGAATTACCAGAAGTCGAAGTTGTCCGTCGGGGTATCGATAAGTGGGTAAGTGGTCGAACCATCGAGACCACAAAAGTTTTGCACTCCAGGGCAGTTCGTAATCACATTGCCGGTTCAAAAGATTTCATTAAGCGACTTAACGGTCGAACCGTAACTTCAGTTAACCGACGCGGAAAATTCATGTGGCTCAGTTTGGATGATGATCATGCCTTAGTTACTCACTTGGGTATGAGTGGGCAAGTTTTAGTGCAACCTCTTGATGCTGATCCCGAAAAGCACTTACGAGTTCGGTGCACGTTTACCGATAATGGCCGAGCCATGCACTTCGTTGATCAACGAACTTTTGGTGGAATGGCAATTGAAGAAATGGTTGATGATGTTGTCGGTCGCTTGATTCCAGAGTCTGTCCAACACATTGCGCTAGACCCACTTGATGAGTATTTCGATCCAGAAACTTTTATCTCTGGAATTCGCAAAAAGAACACCCAGGTAAAGCGTGCCATTTTGGATCAAACGCTAATTAGTGGAATTGGAAACATCTATGCGGATGAAGCTTTGTGGCGATCCAAAATTCATTGGGCCACGCCTACTCAGCGCTTAACCCGCGCTCAAGCCTCAACTCTCTTAAAGAATGCAACTGAAGTAATGACCCAAGCACTTAGCCAAGGTGGAACCTCATTTGATGCGCTTTATGTGAATGTGAACGGGGAGAGCGGCTACTTCTCTCAAGAACTAAATGCCTATGGCCGAGAAGATGAACCATGTGATCGTTGCGGCAGCATCATTGTGCGCGAAGCTTTTGCCAACCGCTCATCGTTTCGGTGCCCACGTTGTCAACGCAAACCGCGGACAAATTAAAGCCGACCCTGACAAAATAGTGCGATGGGAATAGCGCCATGACTTACATGCCGGTAGATGGAAAACCAGATCGCATGCACGTGGGTGCGCGGGCACTTGATTTAACCAAGTGGATTGAAATCAATTCAGATTACGAAATAGATCTTGCGCAAAAGCAAGACTTACTAACCAAAAAACATGATGAAGTTTTTGTATCTATCCCGTTAGGTGATGCGGGCTCGAGAGAAGTACTAGAACTTCTTAGCGAACACTTGCCTCGGATTTTCCCAGAACGTTGGCCTAACGAGGTTTCTGTTGACTCAAACTTGCATCCGCTTGAAGCAGCATCGCTTCTGGTGCAAGAAGATCTGTGTGTGATGAGCCAAGTCGGAAAAGATTGGATTTTGTCAGCAGCAAGTTTGTGTTTCCCAAGTCGCTGGGATGTGCGCGAAAAGATTGGCAAGAACCTTTTGGGCATTCATGGGCCAGTTCCGCACTATGCCGAGACCATTGGGACAGCCACCCAAAACATTTTCGACAAGCTAACCGTGGAGCGACCAGTTTGGCGTGTGAATTGGACTGTTATGGATAGCGGGGAACTCCATCAGCCAACTGCAGTTCGCAGTCCGGATGCCATGGATATCACAAGTTCTAACATCGAAGAGGCGCTCTACTTCCGACGCGAGCGCCAGACCTTGCGAAAATTGCCTGATTCTGGGGACATTCTCTTCACAATTCGCACATATTCGGACACTTTTGCTCAGGTAGTTAAACAGTTTCCAGACTTCCGCCAGCACATTGGCACCACCATTGCTGGATCGACGCCTCAGCTAGTTGACTACAAGGGTTGGGCCAATATCCTCAACGAATTGCAATCCTGGTCAAAGTCGTAATTAACCTGCCCAAATCCAATGATTTCAAGGGCAAAAGATAGACTGGGCGCAAGCAATTCCACCGCCTGCGTCCTCTTCCCCTGACCAGCGAAAACTCGAGAAAGATTCGCGTGTACCTGAAGAGTCTGACGATCCGCGGCTTCAAGTCGTTCGCATCTTCAACGACCCTGAATTTTGAACAAGGTATTACTGCAGTTGTCGGCCCGAACGGCTCAGGCAAGTCAAACGTTATTGACGCAATTGCTTGGGTAATGGGTGAGCAGGGCGCAAAAAGCTTGCGCGGTGGAAAAATGGAAGACGTTATTTTTGCTGGCTCCACAGGACGAGCGCCACTTGGACGCGCCGAAGTGCTTCTGACCATTGATAACTCTGATGGCGCATTACCGATTGATTATGCCGAAGTAACTATTTCGCGAACCATGTTCCGCAATGGTGGTTCTGAATACGCGATCAACGGCACCACTTCGCGTTTGTTGGACATTCAAGAATTACTCAGCGACTCTGGCATTGGTCGTGAGATGCACGTCATCGTTGGTCAAGGTCAACTACGCGACATCTTGCTTGCAACGCCGGAACAACGACGTGGTTACATCGAAGAAGCAGCTGGTGTACTAAAGCATCGCAAGCGCAAAGAAAAAGCGATTCGCAAACTTGAAGCAATGGAAGTTAACCTCACGCGTGTTGAGGATTTAACAAATGAACTTCGTCGCCAGCTAAAACCACTTGGTCGACAAGCTGAGGTTGCTAGACGCGCAAACGTAATTCAGTCGGATGTTCGCGATTCTCGACTGCGTCTTCTTGCTGATGATTTAACCCAAATGAAGTCTGCACTTGAAGCCGAAATTGCCGACGAAACCGCCTTGCGGGAACGACGCAGTGAAGTGGAAAGCGAACTAACTGCAGCAAAAGCTCGCGAAGCAATTTTGGATGCAGCGATTGCAGAATCTGCCCCACAAGTTGATCGTGCTCAAAATACGTTTTATGCACTTGGCGCACAACAAGAACGCCTTCGCTCCACAATGGCTCTTGCTAAAGAACGCGTTCGCTTAGGTGAAACTGAAGAAGAAGAAGTTAGTCGTGGACGTGATCCAGAAGAAATCGATCGCGAAGCTCATGCCTTGCGCGTTCAAGAATCTGAACTTGCAGGTCAAGTTGATGCCGACCGGTTGGCACTTAACGCTGCAATCAGCGAACGAACATCAGCCGAAGCAGCACTTGCTGCCGAAGATGCCCGACTTCATGCAGCAACTCGCGCTGTCGCCGATCGTCGTGAAGGTCTAGCCAGAATTGCTGGCCAAGTTGCGGCTGCTAAGTCTCGACTTGATGCACGTTCTGCTGAAATTGAACGTCTTGATGAGCGCCTCGCCGAAGCCCGCGAGCGCGCCGATCAAGCCGCTCAGGAATTTACGGCATTGGAAACTCAAGTTGCCGGCATGGATGCTGGCGAACTTGGTCTTGATAGTGAGCACGATGAGTCCTCACGTGCGCTAGCAGATGCTGAAAAAGAATTAGAGTCAGCCAAACTTGAAGAGCAAGAAGCAGAGCGCGAACGTGCTGGCGCAATTGCTCGCCTTGAGGCTCTTGAACAAGGTATGGCACGTCGTGATGGCGGGGCAGCGATTCTTGCTGCCACCGACACAATGTCAGGAATCCTTGGTTCAGTTGCTGCGCTAATGCAGATTGAAAACGGTTGGGAATCCGCAATAGCTGCAGCACTTGGCTCAGCAGCAGATGCAATCGCCGTTTCATCAACTGATGCCGCCGAAAATGCCGTTCGAATGTTACGTCGCGATGATGCCGGTCGCGCTGCATTAGTTGTTGTTGGGCAAAACTCCAGTGATCAAAGCCAGTGGCCAACACTTTCTGGAAGCCAGCGTTACGCAGTAGACCTAATTTCTTGTGATGCCGAATTACGTTCTTCACTTTCTGGCATTTTGCAGCGAGTAGTCGTCACCAACTCACTTGAAGAAGCTCGCCAGGTTGTTACCGCAAACCAAACACTTCGCGCTGTAACTCGTGATGGTGACTTAGTCGGTCACGGATTTGTTCAAGGTGGATCCCAAGGCACCCAAAGCCTGGTCGAGATCCAAGCTGCCATTGATGAAGCTCGACTTAAGTTAGAAGCTTCAGCACACCGCGTTGACCGCGCCAAGTTCGCAGTTGTCGGCGCAACCCAAGCTCAAGAAGCTGCGCTTGTGCTAGTCAGTAACTCACTTGAAAGATTGCATGAATCTGATGCCAGCATGGCTGCCATCGCTGTTCAACTTGGAAGTTTGCAATCCGTTGTGCGAAGTGCAACTGGTGAAGCAGATCGTGTAGCCGCTGCAATTGCTTCGGCAAACAAAGCTCGTGAAGATGATTTGCGCAGCGTACAAGAACTTGAAGCGCGTTACGCTGCTGCTGAGAATGATCAAATTTCTGATTCCGAATTGAGCGAAGAAAGTCGGGAATCGTTAGTAAAGACACTTGAGGATGTTCGTCAAGCCGAACTAAATGTCCGACTTACTGTTCGTACCGGTGAAGAACGAGTCCGCGCACTCGGAACCCAAGCTGAACAACTTGAGCACTCGGCAAATCTTGAGCGCACCGCTCGCGCTCGTGCGATCGAACTACGGGAGCGCCGTCGTCGCGAAGCTCAGATTGCTAAAGCAGTGGTTGTTGCTTCCGAAACAGCACTTGAGCTACTGACCCAGTCAGTTGCGTTAGCTCAGTTCGAGCGTGAGCAAGCAGTTGCTACTCGCCAAACCGAAGAAGCTGAAGTTCGCAAGATTCGCGAACGTATCCGCGAGCTAACTGCAGAACTTGAAGTTCTTACAGATTCGGTTCACCGCGACGAAGTTGCCCGCGCCGAGCAAAGACTTCGCATTGAGGCCATGGAAAACAAGTCGGTCGAAGATTATGGCGTTGGTCCCGATGAATTACTGGCTGAATATGGTCCTGACGTAATGGTGCCACCTTCGCCACCGGCACCAGGTGATGAAGTTAATCCAGATGATCCAGAACCAGAGCCATACCCATACGTTCGCACTCAGCAGGAATCTAGGTTGGCTGCCGCTGAGCGTTCGCTGGCATTGCTTGGAAAAGTTAACCCACTTGCACTAGAAGAGTTCTCAGCCTTGGAAGAGCGCCACAAATTCCTTGGTGAACAACTTGAAGATCTTCGTAAGTCACGCAATGACTTGATGAGTGTTATTCGCGACGTTGATGCTCGCGTTCAAGAAGTTTTCTCGCAGGCATACGAAGACACCGCACGTGAATTCATGTCTGTGTTCTCTCGACTGTTCCCAGGCGGTGAGGCTCGCATGATCCTTACTGAGCCAAACGATTTGCTTAACTCTGGCGTCGAAATCGAAGCCCGCCCACCAGGCAAGACTTACAAGCGTCTCTCATTGCTTTCAGGTGGTGAGCAGTCACTAACGGCTGTTGCCTTCTTGATTGCATTGTTTAAGTCACGCCCAAGTCCGTTCTACATCCTCGACGAAGTTGAAGCCGCACTCGATGATGTAAACCTTGGTCGCTTGCTTGAGATTCTGGCTGAACTACGAACTAACTCACAGCTCTTGATCATTACTCACCAAAAGCGCACTATGGAGATTGCTGATGCACTTTATGGTGTATCTATGCGTGGCGATGGTGTTACTCAGGTCATTAGCCAGCGCATCACCCATGATGATCACGACAATCCAGAGCAACGTGCTGATGCTCAAATGGCAAACAATTCTTAATCTAAGGACTAATCGATGAACCAAAATTCCTCATTGGTCATTTCAATTGCTGTAGCCGTAGTTTTGGCAATTGCTATCGCTATATTTTTGGCTTCCAGAAAATCCAGCGGCAAGAAACAAAATGTTGCTGCTCCGATGACTCCAACTAAAGTTTCTGAACCAGCAGTTCAAATCCCAGCGCAGCAAGTTGAAGCGCCAAAGGTTGAAGTAAACCCGGTGTCACTGGCTGAAATCCCTGGCACAGTTGAATCAAAGCAAGTGCCCGCGGATGTTCCAGAATCCATGGAAGGGCGAAGGCTCAAGTTGCGAGAGCGCCTGGGTCGCTCGCAAGGAAGTCTTGGCCAAGTCTTTAGACAAACATTTTCAGGCTCAACAATCAGTGATGATGCTTGGCAAGATTTAGAAGACACCTTGATCATGGCGGATCTTGGTGTCAGCGCCGCAACTGGAATTGTTGAAATTCTAAAAAGTGTCGTCAAGAAGTCTGGTGCAACTTCAGCTAACGAACTGCACGAAATTGCAAAGACCGAACTAATCAAACTCGTCGATGGTGGCTTTGATCGAACTATGCACGTGGATCGTCACCCAGATCGACCAGCAGTATTTTTAACCGTTGGCGTAAATGGCACAGGTAAGACAACCACGACTGGCAAACTTGCTCGGATGCTTTCGGCACAAGACAAAGATGTATTGCTTGGCGCAGCCGATACCTTCCGCGCTGCAGCAGCTGAACAATTAACTACCTGGGGCGACCGCGTTGGCGTACCGGTTATCAGGGGAGCCGAAGGCAGCGATCCAGCATCAGTTGCCTTTGAATCAGTGACTGCAGGTCAAGACCAAGAAGTAGACGTTGTATTGATTGATACTGCGGGCCGCTTACACACCAAACAAGGCTTGATGGATGAGCTCGGCAAGGTTTATCGTGTTGCTGGAAAACTCGGCGGAGTAGATGAAGTGCTTTTAGTTATTGATGCCACGACTGGTCAGAACGGTTTAACTCAAGCAAAAGTATTTAGCGAAGTTGTGCCGGTAACCGGTGTGGTCCTAAGCAAGCTCGATGGCACAGCTAAAGGTGGCATCATCGTGGCAATTCAAGATGCACTCGGCGTTCCAGTTAAATTGGTAGGCCTTGGCGAAGGCCCGGATGACTTAGCGCCATTCAACGCCACTGATTTTGTTTCCGGGTTACTTTCGTAAATCGTATATATCGGACATTTGTTATCAATTCGGACAAATCTAGGTAAATATATCTCAGATTCCCTTTACTCACGATGTTTGGTTCAATACTTTATTCCCAATAACAACCACCCGGAATGGGGTCAGTGTGAAAACTCGGAAAATCATTGCTGCACTTGTGGCGGCATTTATGGTTATTGCGGCTAGCGCATCACCAGCGCAAGCAGCAAAGAAACCAGCAAAAACTTACAACTTTAAAGTGACCGGAACTATTTCCGGTGCTGCAGGTAAAACTGTCTTATTGATAGCAGATACCGGACGCGTGCTTGGTTCGCAGGCAATCGGATCAGCTAAGCAAGGTCTATCAATTACCTCTTCACAGAAAACTTCCAATCTCAGCGGTGCAACTTTGCAGTTAGTAACCACAAGCGGTGGCGACTACTACGGCCCTGTAGTACTTGGTTGGAAATCAAAAACTCAGGTTTACACCCAGTTTGGAACTAAGACTTCTGGCAAGGGTAAGTACAAAGTCGGCACAATTGTTGTCTCAAGCGCAAGTGCTTCAGGACTTCAGGGCTATGGCAAAGTTAAGAAAAAGCTAAGCCTTGTGAAGAAAAACGTGGTTGCTGCGACGAATTACAAGCCAGCTGGAGTTGGAACCTACGGCAAGACCGGTGGAGCAGCAGTTTCTCTACTTGGTGGAGCCAGAGGATTCGTCGCATCTGGACCAATTGGTGACATTGACCTAAGGAATGTTATTCCTGAAGACAAGAAGTTTGATGGTGGCGACGCTGACGGTGACGGCTTACCAAACGCCTTCGACGTAAACGATGATGGCGATGCGGTGCTTGATCAAGCCGATGCGAACAATCCAGCACCAAATTCTGGTGCGAATTGCCAAGCCGGCGCATCATTCAACGTATTCACTAACTTCAAGAACACTGCTACTAATCTGGCCGGTAACTTGAACGCCTATGGCACGGGTGACTCGTTGGCGACCGATGCAAAAATCGCAACCGCGTTAACAAACACAATGTCAATTGTGATGCAGCCAATCACAAGCGTTTGTGGTTCCAATGTCGTTAAGTCGGAATTTAAAGGGGTAGGGACTTTGCCATATGCCCCAGCCGATTATGTCGACATCACAGGTAAATCAGGTGGCACTGGGGATTACCAATGGACTGTTGGAAATGGCCAAATAAGTGGTAACGCAATCTCAGGTTTGGCAGCTTATACATTCACAGCACCAAGCCAGATTTCAGGTCAAGACGTCCTAATGCAGCGCGTGACGACTGCAGATGGAAATGTCTATGAGTTTGCTGGAACTATGGGATTTGTTTTTGTAACCCATCCTCTTCCATTGCGCTACAGCATTGACAATGGTGCGAGCTGGAGTAACTTCACATTCAGTGGTGGGTCCGCAACGTATGGAACCGCACAAAAGATCGCACTTGCAAACAACACCAAATTGACAGTGGAGTTTGCGGTACCACAGCGCCTTGCCTTTGACGGTGAAGGTGGAAGTTATTGGGATCTTGGCAACATGACCTACTCTCCAGATGCACCAAATGCATTTGGTGGTGGCAATGGACCAGGTAAGTGTGATTCCCAAGCAGCAACTGATGGTACTGCTGATTCAGCTGTTGCTGCTTCGGCAAGAGTGTTCCAACTTGGTTTCACACTTGGCACCTGCTTCTCAGAAAAGTCCAAGAGCTGGGGAACATCAGGTCAAGAACTGCAGGGTGGAGTTGACATTCAAGTTGTTCCATCCGGAGGTGGCGGAAACTCGGCACAAAAGCTGGGTATTTCTGCTCAATAAAGTTAATACAACAAAACAGGCCGCTCATAAGAGCGGCCTGTTTTGTTTATTCGGGACTTAACCAATAGAAGTTTTTGTGACTAACCCATCGTCGATCTCTAGATTGATTCGATTGATTCGGTAATCCATTGTCATTGGATAGAACTCGTCGTCTCTGCGAACTGCTCGGTAGGCCAATTGCTCACTACTGATTCCTTCAATAGTTTGAATTGCTTGCTCTTCGGTCATGCCAATGACTTCTTGAGAAACGGCAATAACGGTAGGGGATGGCTCAAATTGCATATCGGAACTCGAACTTTCTGGCGCAGGCATAGCGGTTGACGTAACCGCATCATCTGGACTTTGGCTGCCGCAGGCAGTTAGTACCAACATGGCAACTATGGCTCCGGCAAGTAATTTCATACGTTTATTATGCCCAGATTGGTGCCAACTAATCGTGCACTAAAGTCAAAGACAAATACCTAGTTGGAGTCAGACATGAGTGGACCGATTTCACG
>WLGZ01000027.1 GCA_009702945.1 Actinomycetota bacterium
GTTGGCTGGTCTTAGGTGACATCCCTTCTGCGCCTAAGGCTCGTAACAGAAGTTGCGCCCGATTCGCTTGTAGCTCCTCGATTGCATCACCACCACCGATGAAGGTGTTGATAGTTCCCAACCATAACGCGAGTAAGTCACTCCCGTCACATCCGGTGAGACGGCTGTCCACATATTGAGATGCCATTTCAGCCCAAATCGGGCATCCCCGTCGGGCGCTACTGCATTATGGGCAATACCTTTGAATCAGGAGATTCCCAGTTCTTGGGCTGGAAATCGTTGGTCGGAAGGCACTTGCAATGACTAAGTACGTTTACGATTTTTCCGAAGGCGACAAAGACCAAAAGGACCTACTTGGTGGCAAAGGTGCCAACCTTGCCGAAATGACCAAACTTGGCCTGCCAGTACCTCCGGGCTTCACTATTTCTACTGAAGCTTGTCGCGAATACTTAGTCGCCGGCGTTGAACCAGCTGCCTTGCGCGTCGAAGTTACTATGGCACTTCGCCGTCTTGAAGATGCGCTCGGCAAACGACTCGGTGACGTAGACGACCCATTGTTAGTTAGCGTTCGATCTGGCGCAAAGTTTTCTATGCCAGGCATGATGGAGACCGTTCTTAATGTTGGACTCAATGACTATTCCGTCAACGGACTTATCAAAGTAAGTAACAACGAAAGATTTGCTTGGGATTCCTACCGTCGCCTAATTCAAATGTTTGGCAAAACCGTTTTGGACATTGAAGGTGAAATTTTTGCAGATGCCTTACAGGCAGCAAATGAAAAGGCTGGGGTTGCTACCGAAGTCGACCTAACTGCTGACCAACTTAAAGAAGTAGTCGAAACTTTCAAAGCAATAATCCAAAAGCACAGCGGCCGAGATTTCCCGCAAGATCCCCGCGAACAACTTGACCTTGCTACCCGCGCAGTTTTCGATTCTTGGAATACCTCACGTGCTCGCTTATATCGTCGTCGCGAGCGGATTGCCGATGATTTAGGAACAGCAGTCAACATTTGTTCAATGGTCTTTGGAAACCTAGGTGAAACTTCCGGAACCGGTGTTGCCTTCACTCGCGATCCAGCATCAGGTAAGCCAGGTGCATATGGTGACTACTTGCCAAATGCCCAAGGTGAAGATGTTGTAGCTGGCATTCGTAATACCTTCAGCCTTGATGAGCTAAATCGCACTGATCCAACTTCATTTAACGAACTTATGAAGATTATGCGAAAGCTTGAAACTCATTACCGAGATTTATGCGACATTGAATTCACCGTCGAAAAAGGCAAACTTTGGATGCTGCAAACCCGCGTTGGAAAACGCACTGCCGCAGCTGCGTTTCGAATTGCTACTCAATTAGTTGATGAAAGTCTGATCACAATGGATGAGGCCTTGATTCGAGTCAATGGCGCCCAACTTGCGCAACTTATGTTCCCGCAGTTCGATTCAACATCAGCGAGCAAAATCGTGGCATCAGGCATGGCAGCTTCTCCCGGCGCAGCTGTTGGTAAAGCAGTATTTGATTCGGCAACTGCAGTTAAGTGGGCAGAAAAAGGCGAGCGCGTAGTTCTAGTTCGACGCGAGACTAATCCCGATGACCTTGAGGGCATGATTGCCGCAACTGGAATTCTGACTGCTCGTGGTGGTAAGACTTCACACGCAGCAGTTGTGGCTCGTGGCATGGGCAAGACCTGCGTCTGTGGCGCAGACGCCGTAGATGTTTCGCATGCCGATCGCACCGCAACCATTGGAGATCTTGTCATCAAAGAAGGCGACATGATTTCAATTGATGGTTCAACTGGCCATGTTTACTTGGGTGAATTGGCAGTAGTGCCATCGCCAGTTTCGAACTACTTAGAAAACGGCTTAGCTTCTGCGATCGCAACCGAGAACGAAGAAATTGCAGCACTAGTAACTGCGGTAGATCGAATTTTGAAGCATGCAGATTCAGTTCGTCGACTAAGAGTGCGGACCAATGCTGACACGGCAGAAGATTCAAAATGGGCCAGAAACTTAGGGGCTGAAGGAATTGGATTGTGTCGTACTGAACACATGTTCCTAGGCGATCGTCGAGTTTTGATTGAGCGCGTTATCTTGGCCGACAACTCAGATGAACGCAATGCTGCGCTCGAAGCACTTCTGCCTATGCAGCAAAAAGACTTTGAAGAAATCTTTGAAGAGATGGATTCGCTTCCGGTCACTGTGCGCCTGCTTGATCCCCCACTTCACGAGTTCTTGCCAGACCGCACTGACTTGATGGTCGAAGTAGCGCTTGGCAAAGAACGCGATGAGGATGTTTCTCGTCAGGAACTTTTGCTTAGTGCGGTAGACCGCTTACATGAATCCAATCCAATGCTTGGTCTGCGAGGAGTACGTCTCGGGCTTGTTGTACCTGGCTTATTCCCAATGCAGGTTCGAGCGATCGCACAAGCCGCAATAACGCGCATGCGTGCTGGTGGAAATCCAAAAGTGGAAATCATGATTCCACTGGTTGGATCAGTAATGGAACTTCACCTCATTAGAGATGAGATGGATGTTTTGCTTGCCCAGATTGCAAGTGACGAGAACATTAAGCTGCCATTCTCAATCGGCACCATGATCGAATTACCTAGAGCTGCTCTGACTGCGCAACGTATTGCCGAGGCTGCAGAATTCTTCTCATTCGGTACCAATGACTTAACTCAAACAACCTGGGGCTTTAGTCGCGATGACGTTGAAGCTTCCTTCTTTGCAACTTACTTGGATCGTGGCATCTTCACGGTTTCGCCATTTGAATCACTAGATGTCGATGGCGTTGGTGCTCTAATCAAAATTGCAGTTGAGAAGGGTCGAGCAACTCGACCAGACATCAAGCTAGGTGTTTGTGGTGAACACGGTGGAGATCCTGAATCAATCAAGTTCTTCCATGAAGTTGGATTGGACTACGTTTCCTGTTCGCCGTTCCGAGTTCCAGTTGCCCGTCTTGAAGCAGGTCGAGTCAGCGTTTCTTAAGTAGCCGGTGCTGCTTCTGATTTTGCAATCTTTACCGCAAACCAAGCTGCGCAAGCCGTGGTTATTGGAGTGCTCAGCGCCAAAGCAATTGAGCCAACCATGATCAATGCCAGTTCTTGAGCCACAACCTCGTCATTTATTAATCGAGCTAGCGGTGGACTGGCAGCAACTATGAGCATCAAAGTAACCAGTGCCGATCCAACGTAAGCAAAGGCAATCGTGTAAATCGACGATGCGATGTGATCTCGTCCGATGCGCATGCCGCCAAAGAATAATTGCCGCCAAGTTTGTTTCTCATTAGCGCTAGCTAGTTCCCAAACTGCCGAGCTTTGAGTAACGGTTACGTCATTAAGTGCACCAAAGCCTGCAATGACCATGCTGGCAATTAATAGATTTGAGAGTTTCACTTGGGAAGCAACAGCAGACAACACAAGATCTTCATCACCAGTTATGCCAGTTAAGCGAAGTGCATCGGTTGACCAAAGTGCGCCAATCATGGCAATGGCTGAACCACAAAGAGTTCCAACGATTGCCGCCCCTGTTTTCAAACTGAACCCATGAACTAGATACAAAACTAAAGCAGTGATTGCAAGTACTACTCCACCAACTACATAAACGACTTGCTGGCCTTGAATCAATGACGGAATTAAGTAGACGATCAAGAGTCCAAAGGTAATTACTAGTCCAAGTAAGGCGCGTAGTCCTCCGAAACCAGCGGTTAAAAACAAAATTACCAAGAACACTGCGAACAAAACGTAGATTCCATTAGTGCGCTCAAAGTCATTAAAGATGTAATCGTTCCCTGTTTCAATCGGGATCGAGGCAACTGAGACCTTGTCACCGGAATGAATTCCAAAGTCCACAATTGTTGGTTCGACATCAAACTTTGCAATCTCGCCAGCATTTGGTCCCGTCAATAACTTTGCGGAGATATGCGCGCATTGCGAAGTGGAGAAATTTCCTGACGCATCCTGCGTAGCACCATTAGAAATACAGTCATACTTTTCGATGGTTTGAACTTCGACGGTAAAGAATTCGGATTGCTCGACATAACCAAAAATACCTTTGTCGATTTGGAGATTCCCACCTGGCCATGAAACGAAAATTGTAAACACACCAAGGAAAGTTAACGGCAGCAAAATTGCCAGAAGAGCCTTGTGTAACTTAGATTCCTTTTCTGGATCTATCCAAGACGAATCAAGATCGTTTGCCCTCTTGTGTGAGTGGCCGTGAGATCCCACAACTAGTCGCAGACTGCGCCGTTACTAGCTGAGCCCACAAGTTTCGAGTACTTTGCCAAAACTCCACGATCGTACTTATGTGGAACTGGCTTAAAGTTCTTGCGTCGCTCAGCTAATACTGATTCATCTACCAAAAGATCTAAGGTGCGCTCGCTGATGTTGATACGAACTTTGTCGCCATGCTCGACGAAAGCAATTGGTCCACCATCGACAGCTTCAGGTGCAACGTGGCCAATGCAAAGTCCAGTGGTTCCGCCACTGAATCGACCGTCGGTGATAAGCATTACTTCTTTACCAAGACCGGCACCCTTGATGGCACCAGTGATCATTAACATTTCGCGCATACCTGGACCACCCTTAGGTCCTTCGTATCGAATAATGACAACATCGCCAGCTTGGATGTCTCCGCTTTCAAGTGCATCCATTGCAGAGCGTTCACGTTCGTAAACCTTGGCTGGGCCTTCAAAAACATCAACTGGAATTCCAGCGGTTTTGCAGACTGCGCCTTCCGGTGCAAGCGAACCACCCAAAATTGAAATACCTCCAGTGCCACCCATTGGATTATTCATGGCATGCACGATGTCACCATCAGGATCTGGAGAATCAAGATCAGCTAAGTTTTCCGCCATGGTCTTACCGGTAACTGTGAGGCAATCACCATGCATCAATCCAGCATCAAGTAGTGCACGCATTACAACCGGCACACCACCAACGCGATCTACATCGCTCATTACGTAGCGACCAAATGGCTTAACGTCAGCCAGCAGTGGAACTTTGGAACCAATTCGATGGAAGTCTTCAAGGTGCAAATCCACATTTGCTTCGTGTGCAATCGCAAGTAAGTGAAGGACTGCGTTGGTTGAACCGCCAAATGCCATGACAATTGCAATGGCATTTTCCAGTGACTGCTTTGTAATGATGTCGCGAGTTGTGATGCCTTGAGCAATCAAATTGACCACTGCTTCACCGGATGCGATCGCAAAACCATCGCGGCGGCGGTCAACTGCTGGTGGAGCAGCTGATCCTGGCAAAGACATTCCCATTGCCTCAGCCGCAGATGCCATTGTGTTTGCGGTGTACATACCGCCACATGCGCCTTCACCTGGGCAAATCGCGCGTTCAATTCGATCAACATCTTCTTCACTCATAAGTCCACGAGCACATGCGCCAACTGCTTCGAAGGCATCGATGATTGTTACATCGCGATTACTGCCATCCGAAAGCGTGACATTGCCAGGAAGAATTGATCCGGCGTAAACAAACACACTTGCCACATCAAGGCGCGCTGCGGCCATCAACATGCCCGGTAGTGACTTATCGCAACCTGCAAAGTTGACCATGCCATCAAGGCGCTCGGCCTGCATTACAGCTTCTACTGAGTCGGCAATGATTTCGCGACTAACTAGTGAGAAGTGCATGCCTTCGTGACCCATGGAAATTCCATCAGAAACTGAGATGGTTCCAAACTGCATTGGAAAGCCGCCAGCTTTGAACACGCCCTCTTTAGACGCCTTTGCAAGGCGCTCAAGGGAAAGGTTGCATGGAGTGATCTCATTCCAAGAAGATGCGATACCAATCTGTGGCTTGACCCAATCGTCATCACCCATGCCCACAGCGCGGAGCATTCCACGTGCTGGAGAACGCTCTAGTCCGTCGGTTACTTGTCCACTGCGAGGCTTCATGTTTGGCATGCAATAAATCTAACCCACTATTTAAGTAATCACACACTCCAGTGGCTTGCCCGCAAGCCACAAATCAAACTGGCTATGGATTCGGGCACGAGCTCGATCCCAAAAAACATCACCCTCTCCCCCATTGTGGGAAGTAATAATCACATTTGGCATCGACCAAAGTGGGTGATCGGCTGGGAGTGGTTCAGGTTCGGTGACATCTAATGCTGCAGCGATACGGCCAGTTCTAAGTTCTGCCAGAAGTGCTTCGGTATCAACTACAACGCCACGTGCCACGTTGACTAGTACTGAATCATCCTTCATGCTGGCTAGGAATTTGGCATCAACTAAATTAACTGTCCCTGGATTGTTTGGAACTATCAACATCACAACATCGGCAGAAGGAATTAGATTCGGTAACTCTGAAATCGCATGAACATGATCGCGAGCAGTTCGAGCAACTGGAATCACTTTGCAGCCAAATCCAAGTAAGCGCTTTTCGGCAGCCTTGCCAACATTTCCATAGCCGATTAGCAATACAGTTTTGTCAGCAAGTGATCGAGCAAAATAAGTTTCCCAGTGATGTTCTTGTTGAGCTTTGTAAGACCTTGGCATATCGCGTAACACACTTAGGGTTAGCAATACAGCTAGTTCAGAAGTTGCATCATCGTGCACTCCAGCAGCATTGCAAAGCGTTACATCAGCAGGCATGAATGGCTGGACGTTATCGAAGCCTGCAGTTAAGGTCTGGATTACTTTGACATTGGTCATGCGCGCGATTGATTCTTCAATTGAAATCGTGGAGCCTTCGTAAGGCAGGACTACAAATTCTGCACTTGCGATTACATCGGCAGCGAGCTCCCCGAGATCATCACATTCTGTAACTTGAACATCTGCTGGAAATGCATAATCTCTAGCGATCCAGTCTGGAGCAATTATGTGGCGAGTCATGGGTCCATTCTGGCAACCCTGGGATTTGCCAGGAACATCTGGTGGGCATGTGTCACCATAGGTGAATGACTGACCCTGACGTAAGTACTGCAGATGTTGGATTCACTTCTGCCTATGACTTGGTGGAAGGCCGTCGCGCTGGCGATTTCACAAGTGTTGAACTAGTCAGCACTTTGCTACACCGGATTCAAACCATTGATGATTGCGATGGCGGAGTCCAATCCGTACTTGCGATTTCGACTGACTTGATGGATCAGGCAGAGTCTTGCGACTCGAGAGAAGCAACCGGCCAGCTCCATGGGATTCCGGTTCTCGTTAAGGACAACATTCAGGCAATTGGTCTACCAGGAACAGCTGGATCACTTGCCTTAGCCGGACGCACTGTTGCTGAAGATGCTGAATTAGTTTCTCGCCTACGAGCAGCGGGCGCGATCGTCATGGGCAGCACAAATCTTTCAGAGTGGGCCAATATCCGTTCTGGAAAATCAACAAGTGGTTGGTCAGCTGTAGGTGGCCTGACTGCAAATCCTTGGAACTACAAACACAGTGCAGGTGGATCTTCTTCTGGTTCTGGTGCAGCTGTTGCTGCTGGACTTATTCCATTTGCAGTTGGAACTGAAACTGATGGTTCGATTGTTTGCCCAGCTTCATTAAATGGTGTTGTTGGAATCAAGCCAACCGTTGGCTCAGTCTCTACTGCTGGAGTTGTGCCAGTGAGTTTGAGTCAAGACGTGCCTGGTCCATTAGCAAGAAGTGTTGAAGATGCAGCAATGTTGCTCGAGGTATTGAGTGGCCAATCTGGACTCGTTGATTTATGTAATAACGATGAGCCACTTCGCATTGGCGTTGTTAGAGCTTGGATTACAAGCCACGGTGGTGCCAATAAGTTGTTTGAAGATACCTTGGTAAAACTTATCGATGCTGGGATCGAGTTAGTTGACATCACTGTTCCAGAGATGTCAGAACAAGCCGGAGACGATGAAGGCATTGTTTTATTTCATGAACTCCTTGAAGACTTAACTGAATACTTGAGCAAGCGAGCAGGCAGTGGCGTTAAGTCTCTTGCTGAAGTTGTGGAATTCAATAATCAAAATTCTGATAGTGAACTCTCGCATTTTGGGCAAGAGTATTTTGATTTAGCTCTAACCACTGGCGGACGTAATTCTGAATACAAATCTGCTCGCGAACGAAACTTAGATTGGGCAATTAATCAAGTGCTAACCCCTGCGCTCGCAGATGTCGATGTGTTGGTTGGAATTCCTTATGCTCCAGCGTGGATCTCTACTCTCGGCAATGGCGATGACTTTAGCAATGCCAGCTGGATGACACATGCACCGGCAATTGCTGGCTGGCCACTTGGTTCGCTACCTATGGGATTAGTTGAAGGTCTACCAGTTGGACTAGGCGTAGCTGCTCGCGCTAACGATGAAAAAGGATTAGTTCGTGCGATGGCAATAATTGAAAGAGTTATCGACTTGGGAGAATTCCGACCGAGTTTTATTCGTTGATAAGTATGTTCAACGCGTAATGTGCCATGGCATCACGTTGAAATGGTGCCAGCTTTGGATGAATTCCATTAAATCGCTCTAGAAAATCTGGGCTCTCGTTATACATATCACCGAGGGCTACGTATGCCTCGGCACTCGGACTCCAAAATTGCGAAACCCAGCGAAAGTGATCTGCAATTACGTCTTGAGTGCGGGAATCTTCTGGTTCAATTCCAGCATCGATTAACTCAACTAAGCGGGCATCGATCTCGGCTAATTCTTTTTGAATTAGTGCGCCGTCTTCTTTCGACCAACCTGACATGCGCTGCTTCGACTCGGCAACATGGCTTGCAGATTCTGGATACTTTTCAATTAATTCGCGTTCCCACTTTTCCTGTTGCGCATCGTCAGCACCTTCAAAAAATTCGGAAGCCTTCATAGAAAACTACTATTCCGAAACGCCAAGTTTTTCGAAAAGTAATTCTCGAACGCGAGCAGCATCAGCTTGACCACGAGTTGCCTTCATGACGGCGCCAACAACTGAACCAGCCGCGGCAAGCTTTCCGGACTTGATGGTTTCAGCGACAGCAGGATCTGCAGCTAAAGCTTCATCAATTGCCGCAAGCAGTGGACCGTCATCGGACACAACTGCCAGGCCACGAGCCTTAACAATCGCATCGATATCACCTTCGCCAGCAATTACACCTTCGAGGGCTTGACGTGCCAACTTGTCATTGAGCGATCCTGCGGAGATTAATTCTTCTAGTCGCTTTAGATGTGCTGGTGTAACTGGAAGCTCTTCCAATTCGATTCCGCGATCGTTTGCGATGCGTGACAATTCACCAGTCCACCACTTTCGAGCTGCGGCTGGGTCTACTCCAGCATCAACTGCTTCCACAATCAGATCAAGTGCACCTGAGTTCACTACGGTGTTCATATCGATCTCGCTCAAACCCCAGTCAGCGACCAGGCGGGCACGACGAACTGCAGGATTCTCCGGAAGCGAGGCACGAAGTTCTTCAACCCATTCGCGAGATGGCGCGATAGGCAGCAAGTCAGGTTCTGGGAAGTATCGGTAATCTTCCGCATCTGACTTTGCGCGACCAGATGTTGAAATGCCAGTGTCTTCATGCCAGTGACGAGTTTCCTGCACGACGGTATCGCCAGCAGTAAGCCTGGCTGCGTGACGAGTAACTTCATAACGGACTGCGCGTTCGACTGAACGAAGTGAGTTCACGTTCTTGGTTTCGGAACGAGTACCTAATTTTGATTCTGGAGTTTCACGTAGTGACAAGTTAACGTCACAGCGAAGTGAACCCTGTTCCATCTTTACGTCAGA
>WLGZ01000028.1 GCA_009702945.1 Actinomycetota bacterium
ATGGCATTTGGCAAGAAGTGGTGGCTTCTACTAATTCTCGGCATCCTATCCATGGTCGTTGGCGTTATGGCGCTAAACAACCCAGTTTCAGCAACTGCAACCCTGGTTCTGCTTTTTGGTATCTGGCTTCTATTTAGCGGAATCGGCACAATCGTACGTGCACTTTCTGACGACACTGAAGGCTCAGGCAAGGTCTTGATGCTGATCAGCGGTTCACTATCCATCATTTTGGCAGTGATCTTCTTTAACGGTGGAATCGTAAAAGACGCGCAGCTTGCTGCAATCTTTATGGGTATCACCTTTATCTTCCGAGGTATGGCTGAACTAGTTGCTGGCCTTGCATCCAAGGGAGTACCTGGCCGCGGCTGGGCAATCTTCATGGGCATCATTACTTTGATTGCCGGTGTTATCACAATCAACAACCCTATTGCATCACTAATTACTGTTACTCAGGTGATGGCATTCTTCTTGATCATCTTGGGTGTTATGGAAATTGTTGCATCATTCCAACTTCGCGGTCTTGCCAAGAAGTAACTAAAAGCAATTCAAATCAAGGGCTAGTCCAAGCGGACTAGCCCTTGATTTATGTTCAGGATCAGCAATTCTGCGTGAGAGACTAAAAGCATGAGTGCAATGCCGATTGAAGACGTGGCAATTGACGTAATGACCGACCGACCATGGATTACCTTGGTCTGGAATGACCCAATTAACTTGATGACTTACGTGACTTATGTGTTTCAAACTTATTTTGGATACGACAAGCCGAAGGCCGAACTTTTAATGCTTGATGTGCACGAAAAAGGCCGAGCCGTAGTGAGCTCGGGAACCAGGGAAGAAATGGAACGCGATGTGGCTGCCATGCATTCCTATGGTCTCTGGGCTACTTTGCAAAAGGACGACTAAGTGTTTAAGTCCGGACTTGGTGGAAAGCTCACCTTAAAACTTGATGATGCAGAGCTTGGTGTTTTGTCTCAGCTGTTCGAGCAAATGGCAGAACTATTGGAACATCCAGAAAGTGAAGCTGGCGCAGACCCATTGGCCAAGATGCTGAACATGAGTGGCTCAACTCAGATCTCCGAAGACCCAGCGTTAGCCAGACTTTTTCCAGATGGTTATTCAGACGATGAGCATGCCAGCGCAGACTTTCGCAGGTTTACCGAGCAGGATCTGCGAGCACAAAAGTTGGCTGCGCTAGCTACAGTGCGGGTTTCTCTAAGCGACTGGACCGGCAAGTCCAGCATTACTGCCCAGCAAGCCCAGGACTGGCTTAAGGGACTAAATGACTTGAGATTAGTGCTGGGAACCAGGCTCGAAATTACGGATGAAGTAGAGACAGATTTTGGAGCTGACGAACCAGGCATTCACTTGTACAACTACTTGACTTACTTGCAAGGCACTCTGATAGACGCGTTAACTTAAGGCACAATAAAAATCCCCCCAGCTTTTCGGCTGGGGGGATTTTTAGTTATTAATTATTAATGTACGCCTTCAGACGATGCATATGATGAATCATCTGCTGCGCTCTTTAGGCGAGCAATCTTGTAGATTGTCAGACCGAAGAGACACTTAGCAAGGATGTCAGCAACGGTGTAACCGACCTGACGACCAACGAAGGCATTTCCGCCATCTACGCCAATTAGTGGCAATAGGTAGGAGATTGGGTAGACACCCCAGGTTGCAATAAGAAGCAAGCGAAGACGCTTTACTGTTGCTGCAACTTCAGCTGGCTGAGTTTCTAGTGTCTTGGTCAACTCTACGAACAATACGTAAAGGATGTACAAGAACGGAATTGAAGAAAGTCCGCCCCAGATTGCCTTTGTTGCCATGTCTGCAGAAACTTCACCTGGGTAACCAAGGATGATCATTGCTGCTGATGCAGGAACTAGACGAGCTGTTAGAGACTTACGGTTTGCAGCTGGAAGCGCAAGTACTGCGATGGTTTCCATAAGCAAAAGTGGAACAGTTAGTAACCAGTCAACGTAGCGGTATGCTTCGTTGAAAACTTCGCCACCAGCATGAGCTGACTTGAATGAATCGTAGATTCTCCAGTAGTGGTAAAGCGCAATCAGGGTTACAGTTCCTGAGATTACGATTGCCTGACGGTACTTTGGAAGTACGCGGGCCTGGGCTAGATATAGGTAAATTGTCGTGGCAAGCATTGCCGCGAAACCTAGTGACAAGAACCCACTGACGACCATGTATTGATCAGCTGTCAGCGTGGTTACATCATAGATACCATCCATGAAGTGTTGCTCCTTTTATTGGGAACTGCCGAATCAGTTCGGATTTAATGCTGCGCGCGCAGCATTTTGTTGCTGTACCTAGCCTGCTCCTGCCAATGCTCAGTTGCAACCAAAACACGCAAGAAAACCCGCTAATATTGAAAAAACCATGATTTAAGGAGAAATATCCGAATATGTTGAGTATTTCTCAAGTCCTGATTGATCAAATGGTGGCCCACTCCAGGAAAGACCATCCAGACGAGGCATGTGGCGTGATTGCAGGGCCGGCTGGCTCAGATACGCCAACTCGATACATCCCAATGGTTAACGCTGCCAGATCTCCTACTTTTTATGAGTTCGATTCGGCGGACCTGCTTAAGCTCTATCGCGAACTTGATACCAACGACGAAGATCCTGTTGTCATTTATCACTCACATACCGCAACTGAGGCCTATCCATCTCGCACGGATGTGGCTTACGCGTCAGAACCATTCGCACATTATGTTTTGATTTCGACCAGAGAAACTGGCAATCAGGATGGCCCGTATGAGATTCGTTCGTATCGAATTGTTGATGGTGAAATAACTGAGGAAGAAATTTCCATCAATTAATTAAGCCCAGAGTTGTCCGTCGAGGGCTTCAGATGCTTGCTCAACAGTTCCTTCGTATGCACCAGTTGAAAGATACTTCCAGCCACCATCGCAAACGATAAAGACGATGTCTGCTTTTTCGCCAGCTTTTACAGCCTTAGTAGCCATTCCAAGTGCAGCATGCAAAATCGCTCCAGTTGAAATACCAGCAAAAATACCTTCACGGTTCAGCAGCTCTCGAGTGCGGGCAACTGCCTCAAGCGGACCAACTGAAAATCTGGTTGTCAAAACTTCTTCGTCGTAGAGTTCAGGAATAAATCCTTCGTCAATGTTTCGCAGGCCGTAAACAAGTTCGCCATAGCGTGGCTCGGCAGCAACGATTGCCACATCTGGCTTGTGTTCGCGAAGGTAACGCCCAGTTCCCATTAATGTGCCGGTAGTGCCAAGTCCGGCAACAAAGTGAGTGATAGTCGGGCAGTCAGCCAGAATCTCAGGTCCAGTAGTTCTGTAGTGTGCATCGGCGTTGGCTGGATTTCCATATTGGTAAAGCATTACCCAACTTGGATTCTCAGCCGCTAAATTCTTGGCAACACGCACTGCTTCATTTGAACCACCAGCGGCAGGTGAGTATCTGATTTCAGCGCCCCACATATTCAAAAGCTGAGTTCTTTCCGGCGAAGTATTCTCAGGCATCACACAAATCAATTTGTAGCCCTTTAGGCGCGAAGCCATAGCTAGCGAGATTCCGGTATTGCCACTTGTTGGTTCCAGGATTGTGCATCCAGGAGTAAGCGTGCCATCGGCTTCAGCAGCTTCGATCATGGCAATTGCTGCTCGGTCCTTGATTGACCCAGTTGGATTTCGATCTTCTAGTTTTGCCCAAAGTCGAACATCAGCAGATGGTGAAAGATTTGGCAAGCCAACTAGAGGAGTATTTCCAACCGATTCGAGCAACGAGTCATAGCGCATAGTTAACTTTAGCCACCAGCAACGGCAGGCAAGACAGTAACTGAATCGCCTTCGGACACAGGTGCCGCAAGGCTTCCAGTGAATCTGACATCTTCGTCATTGATGTAGATGTTCACAAAACGTCGTAGTTTTCCATCTTCAATTAAGCGACCAGCGATTCCTGGAAACTGAGTTTCTAGGTCAGCGATGACTTGCTCCAGAGTCTCACCGGTAGCTGAGACCGAGCGTGCATTGTTTGTATAGCTACGCAGAATGGTCGGGATACTTACGGCAACAGACATGTTTAACGCTTTCAAAAGAGTGGATAACTAAGTGTAAATCAAAATTCTTAACACTTCTTGTTGAGTACATTCTGCAGGATTTATGCGCCAAGTGCTGGCGTGCGATTCACTGTTGCGAATACTTTGCAACAGTTAACGGGCACTTAACCACTGTTTCGCGCTATTTGAGCGGACTAGGAAAATCACCAGCAGATTTAGGCCAATTGTGAAAAATCCAAGTGGCATTCTAAACAATCCAAACAGGACATTGATGATCGAAATCGTGTAGATCATAACCAGAGCGAACTGAGATTTATTGAAAAGTTCTCTGAGGATCCATATAAAAATAAAACCAAATGCAATGCAGGCAACGCCAGCTATGACTATCAGTTGAGTCGGAGCGCCATTTGGAGCTGTCGGTACTTCGATGCCTTGCAGAAGCTGGGGAGCTAGTGAAAGCACAAGGCCAATCACAAAATTGAATATCGCACCAATAGCAATAAGAGTTGCTGCAATCAGGATAGATATGGGTGCATTGCGCAATTTCATCACTCTGTCAGATTACTCTTAAGTGGTGAATGATCGCCCAATAGGTGTTATGGATTCAGGCGTTGGTGGCTTGACCGTAGTTCGAGCGATTTTAGATCAATTGCCTAATGAGCCGGTTATCTATGTTGGCGACACCGCACACGGCCCCTATGGCCCTAGACCAATTGCGCAAGTAAGAGAACTTGCTTTGGATGTCTTGGACGCCCTAGTTGAACGCGATGTAAAGATGTTGGTCATCGCTTGTAACTCAGCAAGTGCTGCCATGCTGCGTGATGCTCGAGAGCGTTACTCAATTCCAGTTGTAGAAGTAATTCAGCCTGCAGTTCGCCGCGCAGTGAGCGCAACTCGATCAGGACGAATCGGTGTGATTGGAACGCAGGCGACCATCACAAGCGAGGCATATGCAGATGCCTTTGCAGCTGCGCCACATGTCGAAGTTACTTCACAGGCTTGCCCAAAATTTGTGGAGTTTGTTGAGGCTGGAATTACTAACGGCAAAGAGTTAACTGAAATTGCTCGTGAGTATCTGCAACCCATCCTGAGCCAAGACATTGACACGTTAGTACTTGGTTGCACGCACTACCCGTTGCTTACTGGTGTGATTTCAATGATTGCCGGTGACAAAGTAACTCTGGTATCAAGCGCAGAAGAAACCGCGAAAGATGTGTATCGAATTTTGGTAGAGCAAGATTTAATCAGAAACCCAAATCTGCCAGCACCAACTCATGAGTTCCTGGCAACGGGTGAATCATTCACGCATTTAGCGCGAAGATTTCTAGGCCCTGAAGTTCTAGAAGTAACTTCGCTTAAAAATTAAGCCATGCAATAGAGTCAGAGACGTGACTAATCGCTCAGATGGCCGTAGTGCCGACCAACTTCGTAATGTAACTTTCAACCGCCAATGGCTAGATCACGCCGAAGGCAGCGTGCTCGTTGAATTTGGCGCAACCAAAGTTCTATGTGCCGTGTCTTTTAGCGAAGGCGTGCCGCGCTGGAAAAAGGGAAGTGGCGAAGGCTGGCTAACAGCTGAGTATTCGATGTTGCCTCGTGCGACACATACTCGTAATGACCGGGAAAGCGTCAAGGGCAAACTGGGTGGTCGCACTCACGAGATTTCACGTTTGATCGGTCGCAGTTTGCGCTCAGTTCTAGACATGTCATCACTAGGCGAGAACACAATCATGATCGACTGCGATGTTTTGCAGGCTGATGGTGGAACGCGAACTGCAGCCATTACTGGCGCTTATGTTGCGGTTGCTGACGCAGTTGAATGGGCTCGCGCTTCTGGTCTGGTTGCTAAAGATGCAGTCGTATTGCGTGATTCTGTCGCAGCGGTTTCTGTAGGAATCGTTGACGGCAAGCCTTGCCTTGATCTGCATTACGACGATGACGTTCGTGCAGACACTGACATGAATATTGTGATGACTGGGTCTGGCGCATTTATTGAAGTGCAGGGAACTGCAGAGCGGGAACCATTTGACCGCCAGTTGCTACATGAACTTTTGGACTTAGCAACAATTGGCTGCGTCGAACTAACTTCAAAACAAAAAGCTGCCTTAGCTATTCCACTTCCAAAGAAGTAGTTTTATGAAGTTTGTCTTAGCGACCAGAAATGCGCACAAAGCTACCGAGCTCAAGCGAATACTGGAAGAGCTAGACCTTGATTGCGAGCTTTTAACGGTTGCAGATTTTCCAAATGCTCCAGAAGTTGAAGAAACTGAAACCACCTTCGAAGGCAATGCCTTATTAAAAGCACGCGCATTAGCTAAGTTCACGGGCTTGGCAGCAATTGCAGATGACTCTGGAATTTGTGTTGATGCCCTAGATGGAAATCCAGGCGTACTTTCAGCTAGATGGTCTGGGGCAACCGAAAACGTGGATCAAGCAAACCTTGAATTAGTCCTTGAGCAAATTAAGGATGTACCGAAGGAAAGTCGGGGAGCAAAGTTCGTTTGCGCGGCAGTTACTGTTTTTCCAGATGGAAAAGAACTTGTTGCCACAGGCGAAATGCAAGGAAATCTTCTTGATACACCAGTTGGTGAAAATGGATTTGGTTATGATCCGATTTTTGTGCCAACTGGATTTACCAAAACGACTGCTCAAATGACTGCGTCAGAAAAAGATGCAATTAGCCATAGAGGCAAAGCGCTAAATGATTTAGCTATTCAGATAAGTGAAGTTATTTCGACGCTTTAATTTCTAAGACTTGATAATGGTGCGGGAGGGGGGACTTGAACCCCCACACCCGAAGGCGCCAGATCCTAAATCTGGTGCGTCTGCCAATTCCGCCACTCCCGCACGTGGGCTCTATTCTGTCAGGAATTGGCGCAAACTTCATAATCGGGATTTAGTCCCGAGGCAGCGAAGCGCTATTTAACAAGGGTATTTTTTGGATCAAATCCAAACGGCAGTTCTAGGCGATTTTCTGCCATCAAAGAGTCGTTGCACAAAATATCTATGGTTTTGCCATCCGCGACAATGGTGCCCTGCGAGAGAATCACCGATCGCGAGCATAGTTCCAGGGCGTATGGGAGGTCATGAGTAACCATAAGCAAGGTAATGTCCAGGTCGCGCAGTATGTCCGCTAATTCCCGGCGGCTGGCTGGATCTAAATTCGAACTTGGTTCATCCAGAACCAGAATCTCAGGCTTCATTGCCAAAACGGTAGCTACTGCCACTCGACGACGCTGGCCAAAAGATAAATGGTGTGGCGGGCGATCAGCGTAATCTGCCATTCTCACTAGCTCCAGGGCTTGCATAACCTGAGCTTCAAGTTCAGCACCGGTAACGCCCATGTTTATCGGACCGAATGCAACATCTTCGCGAACGGTTGGCATGAATAACTGATCATCAGGATCCTGAAAAACAATGCCAACGCGCCTACGTATCTCGCGGAGGGCATCTTTGTCTTCAGTATTAACCGCAAGTCCACCCACGTGTACCGTGCCAAGGCCAGCGGCAAGAATTCCATTTAGGTGCATTACAAGCGTGGTCTTACCTGCGCCATTTGGACCTAGAAGTGCTACCCGTTCACCAGGTTGGATCTGTAGGTTTACGCCGTAGAGGGCCTGGTTGCCATCCGGGTAGGCATACGCCAAACCCGATACGTCAAGACTTGGGGAAGTTTTCAAAGTGTGATCCACGCTATAACCATAATTGACGCAGCAATAATCGGCAGAGCCATAGCTGTGCGCCAATCCTTTTTGGTAACTACGGGCTTATACAAATCAATGATGGTTCCGTTATAGCCACGCGACAGCATTGCTAAGTGAACTCGCTCACCTCGTTCATATGAGCGAATGAAAAGTGCGCCAGCAGAGTTTGCTAGAACTTTCCAATGCTTGATACCAGTTGCTGAGAACCCACGAGACTCACGAGCTACCTTCATGCGAGATAGATCATCGGTTACTACGGCTGAATAGCGAAGCATGAAAGAAGCGATCTGGACAAGCAAGTCGGGAACTCCAATAGTTTCCAGACCTTGCAGCAAATCCCGAGCCCGCGTAGTAGCTGCCAAAGTAATCGACGTAGCTACGCCAATAGTTCCCTTGGCCAAGATTCCAAATGCCGACCAGAGTCCTTCTTGCGAAAGAGATAAGCCCAGAAATTCAACTCTGGGTTCTGGACCAAAAAATGGCATCAGAACTGCAAAGAGAACAAAAGGAATCTCAATAAGCATTCGTCTTAGTACTAGCGGAAAAGGTAAGTCAGCAATCTTGACCACAACAAATACAAGTCCGAGATAAACCGCGAATGCTCCAACTGCGTGAACTGGAGTTAACACGACCATAAAAATGAAAACTATGGCTGCAACGGTTTTAACCTGGGCAGGTAGATCATGCACCAAAGAGTGGCGATGGACGTATAGATGGTCACCAACGCCATGCCCATGTTCATGGGCATTATTGGTGTCAAGAACTACGCGCTCGGGAGAAAGCTTCACTTAGTCTCAGCAGATTTTGGTTCTCTAAGCCACACGTATAGTCCGACGCCAGCAAGACCAGTGATAGCAACTCCGATTACGCCACCAAGAAATGCTGAGGCACGCTCATTTTCAACTCCAGCAACGCCGTAGTCAGCCAAAGCGGAGTCAGCGTTTGCCGAGTCAACTGCAGTTACATCAAGGCCTTGATCAGCAGATACTTTTTCTAAACCATCTGGTTGGCTTGAGGCATAGAAACTTAGAAAACCTGCGATAACGATTGAAGCAAGCAGTCCAATAACTAAAAGTTTTTTACTCGACATGTTAAGACACCACCGAATCTTTGATGATTAGTTTTTGCTTAGGCAAGAACTTACGAGCGCCATCCACCAAATCTGCGCGCGTTGCCAAAATAGCTCCAACCGTCAGAGCTGTGATTATGGCTTCACCGATTCCGATGAGTAGGTGAACGCCAACCACAGAAATGAGCACTGTCATTGGGTCGTAAGTTGCGTTTCCACCGAGGTAGTACTCGATAACAAATGCCAGGGCTGCAGCTGGAACTGAAATAAACGCTGCAATGGCAGAAGCTGCAACAATTGAAGACTTAGTTTTCGAAAGCACTTTCATAGTCAAGGCAAAAACTAGAGTTCCAACAATTACCGTGACAATTCCCATATTCAAAATGTTTATACCAAGTGCCGAAAGTCCGCCATCTGCAAACACAAGAGCTTGAATGCCAACCACGACTGTCATAACAAGTACGGCAGCCCAAGGACCAACCAAGATGGCTGCCAATGCGCCACCCATTAAGTGCCCACTAGTTCCGGCTGCAACTGGGAAGTTAATCATCTGGGCAGCGAAGATAAAGACTGCGACCAGTCCTGCCATTGGGGCAGTTTGGCTATCAAGCGAACCTTTGGTCTTCTTTAAGCTCACTGCTACGGCGCCAGCTACTAGAACACCTGCACCTATGGAAACTGGGGCGTTGATTAGCCC
>WLGZ01000029.1 GCA_009702945.1 Actinomycetota bacterium
AAAGGATCGTGGCATCGGTGGACCAATCTTGAGCGCTTCAAGCTACTTCATGAAGAGCCCACCAGTTCAGTACGACGACACCAAGTGCCGTCAAGAAGTTGAAGACTTCATTGCTGGTAAGTAACTGCTGGTAAGTAATTACCAATAACTAAATTGCAATAACCGTTTCGCTACGGGTGTGAATAACACAAAAGCGGCCTCCTTAACTAAGGGCTCCTGGTTCAACTAGGGGCCCTTAGTGTTTGTAATTTGATGTTTACCTGCGAGTAACGACAATTCACCGAATCTAGAGGTAACGTGTTTTAAGTGAATCGACCAAGTGTTAAATCGTTCTCAGTTTTGCGGCATGCAAATGCGCGTGAGTTACTTGGTGTTCGGATTTTTGGCCAGGCTGGTGATGGTCTGTTGCAAACTGCATTAGCCACCTTTGTCTTGTTTTCGCCGCAACGTGAATCAGATCCACGAAAGATTGCGTTGGCATTTGGAATTCTGTTGTTGCCATACTCAGTGATTGGTCCGTTTGTCGGAGTCTTCATTGATCGCTGGTCTCGCCGCACTATTTTGATTCGAGCTAACTGGCTACGAATAGTCACGATGGTTGCGATCGCAATTGTGATCACCGGTCATGCTGCCAATACTCTGTTAGCAGTTTTGGTGCTTGTCAGTTTGGGTCTGAACCGATTCGTTCAAGCGGCGCTATCGGCGTCTCTGCCCCATGTCGTTGACGGGGACGATTTAGTTCCGGCTAATGCACTTTTTCCAACATTGGGAACTACCGCAGCATCACTAGCTGCTGCACTGGGTATTGCGACTCAAAACATTTTGGCGAACTCAGATTCAGTAAATGCTGGGTTAGTAATTCTGGGATCGGTATTTGCAGGCATAGCTTCCTTGATTGCACTTCGCATCACACCAAAAGATGTACTCGGTCCCCATCTTGTTGAATCTGCAATGCGCGATGAATTCCGAAATGCACTTTCTGGTCTAGCCGCAGGATTTAGGTACATGCTGCGTTCAGGAAGAACGCTGAGCAGCATGGTTGCTGTTTCATTTCAAAGATGGGCATTCGGAGCCTTAACAGTTCATGCGTTGTTACTTTCTAGAAACTCGTGGAGTGTTAACAACACAGCTGATGAAGCCGTGCTGTACTTCGGATTGTGCGCAGGTGCTGCTGCGCTTGGCGCATTCACGGCTGCGATCTTGAGCACCTTCCTACTTAGCGACCGTAGTGAAAAATCCACAACAGCCGTTGCACCGCATCGCCAAGTTCATTTGATTGCTGCCATGGCAATTGCAACTGCAGTTAGCGTTGTGGTGACCTTTGTTGGATATCAATCAGGGACTTTAGTTGCGGTTTGTGCCACAGCTGCATCACTTGGTTTTGCTGGACAACTGCTAAAGATCAATGCCGACACTACGATTCAGCGAACTATAGACGATGCTCATCGCGGTCGAGTTTTTTCAATTTTCGACATGATGATCAACGTAGCTTTGGTTTTGGGAATTACAACTTACGCGCTAATCGCTGGAATTAGAGATGACGTTAACGTCGGCACTGCGTACTCCGTTGTGTTACTAAGTTGCAGCACTGGTTTATCAATTTTCCTGCTTCGCAAGTACCGCGCCAACAATTAGTCGTTTTTAGACTGCGCGTTCCACCAAGTAGTAAGTCGCTCAATAGCTTGCTCGCGAGTTAATGGACCTTCATCCAAGCGAACATTTAACAAGTGATTGTAAGCCTTTCCGATCATCGGTCCGGACGGCACATTCAAAATTTCCATAATGTCATTGCCGTCTAGATCGGGTCGGATCGAATTCAATTCTTCTTGCTGCGCCAAAGTTGCAATTCGCTCTTCCAGATCGTCATAAGTTGCTGAAAGTATTGCAGCGCGTCGTGGATTTCTCGTAGTGCAATCAGCTCGAGTTAACTTATGCAGGCGCGATAACTCATCACCAGCATCCCTTACATAACGTCTAACTGCTGAATCTGTCCATTGCCCTTGGCCATAACCGTGAAACCGCAAATGCAGTTCCGTAAGTTTGCATACTGAATCAATTACGTCGCCTGGGTAACGCATTGCAGTCAATCGTTTCCGGGCAATTTTTGCGCCAACTACTTCATGGTGATGAAAACTAACACCACCACCTGATTCAAAGCGACGCGTTTTTGGCTTGCCAATATCGTGCAGCAATGCAGCCAAGCGCAGAACTAGGTCTGGTTCGCAGTTTGGTTCATGCGATGTTTCCAAATCAATTGCCTGTTGCAGAACTATCAGGCTGTGTTCGTAAACGTCTTTGTGTTTGTGGTGCTCATCGATTTCAAGTTGCAACGCAGGTAACTCAGGAATCACATGTTCTGCAAGTTTTGTGCCTTCAAGAATTTCAAGACCAAGTGTGGGCTGAGCTCCCATAATTAACTTGCTAAATTCGTCTCGCACTCTTTCCGCGGAAACAATCTTTATCCGATCTGACATTTCAGTTGCTGCTAAAAGAACGTCAACGACCGGAGTGAAACCTAATTGACTTGCAAAGCGAGCAGCTCGCATCATGCGCAACGGGTCATCGGAAAAAGAAAGTTCTGGTTCGCGAGGCGTGCGAATAACTCGTTTACTTAAATCATCAACGCCACCAAAAGGATCAACGAAAGTTAATTCGGGCAATCTGACTGCCATTGCATTGATTGTGAAGTCACGGCGAATCAAGTCGTCGTCTAACGAAGTTCCAAAAGTTACTTCAGGTTTACGACTTTCATCGTTATAGATTTCTGATCGGTAAGTTGTAATCTCTACCTGGAAATCTTTCCGGCGGGCACCGACAGTGCCAAACGCAATTCCAATATCCCAAACCGTGTCAGCCCATGTTGTAACTAAATTAAGGATTTGTTCCGGCTGTGCGTTCGTTGTGAAATCTAGATCAGTTATTTCACGATTCAGTATCAAGTCCCGTACCGGACCACCGACAATTGCAAACTCAAATCCTGCAGCTTTAAACAATTGGGCAAGTTCCATCACATCAGGCATCTGGCTCAGAGCAGCAGTGACTGCTCCGGTTGCAATTGCTTGTGGCGATGAGTTGTTCATAACTTCACCTAGCCTAGATGTAATTACGAAAAGTCCAATATTTGTAGGTATTCTTAGGTGGTGAGCCCTCAACGAGTATTCGAATCTGCGCCACAATTGAGGCCAATTCGACTTGGATCCTCCCGCGTCACATCAGTTTTCGCAATAGTCGGTCTTGGAATTGGGCTTCTGAGTATTCCCGTTGCATCTTCACATGCAGCCGAGGGAGATTCGGTCAACATAACTGGATTGAATATTTCAGCGGTTGCTGATTCTGGTGGAACTTTAAGTAACAACCACGTTGTTTCTTTGCAGGGAACTTTCACGAATACCTCGAGCCAAACGATTTCCAAACTCGAACTCAACTTAGTTTCTAGCCCATCGATTAAATCTCGCGGTGAATTAGCTGAGCTTCTTGCGGATCCAACCAGCGCAACTGAGTTAATTCCTTCTGACACTTCGGCAATCTTGCGAAACATTGCGCCTGGAGTTAGCAAGAATTGGCAAATCACATTTCGTGGCGAACAAGTATTGGGTGACAATGCTTCCGGGGTTTATGGCTTTGGAGTTAAGCCAGACCTACCCACGGCAAGTAAAGCGACTGTAATTACTACGCCCTGGTTTTTCAATTCGGATATTAAGCCGACAAATGTCTCTTTAGTAATTCCATTAACAACTTTGAATACCCACTTGGCAAACGATGAGATCACAGATCAGAAGAAGGATTTAGCTGAAGCCAAGAGACTGACCAACTTAATCATCAATCAAGATCCGACCAAAGTTTCTTGGCTACAAGACTCAGCTTTGCTTCCCTGGTTGGATCAACTTGAAAAAGTTGCAGACTCCAATGTTCCTGAAAAACTTCGAGCTGCGCTTTCTGGGTTAGCTCCAACAACTGCAATGTTGCCCTATGGCCACGCTGACTTAACGGCATTAGTTCGGGCAGATCAACAGGATGGCTTAACTGATGCAATTAACCAAACCCGTTTGGCATCTGGGGATCGACAAATTTTTTATACGCCAACTCAAGGAATTGCAGATCGAGAAACGGTTTCGCTGCTAACTCAACAAGGTGTTCGCTCCATAGTTTCAAATGACTTTCTTCGCGGCAACGAACGCGAAACTACTTCAGCAGTAGTTACTTCGGCATCTAACCCGGTCTTAGTTCATGATTTAGGTACTTCGAGTTGTTTACCTAGTGCAGATAAAGATGATGCCAGCTTCTTCGCCGCTATTACCTGCATCAAAAGTGAAATTGGCATGATGACTGCAGAGTCACCACAAAACTCTCGCACCGTAATTGTGTTGGCGCCAACTAAGTGGAAAATATCGAACGAGCGACTTTCTGCATTGCTCTCAGTGCTAAGTGATCACAACTGGATGCAGTTAACGACGCTAGATCTAGTTGCTGCAACTGCGCCCACTGAAAACTACGTTGCAACTCAATCAGCAGATCCCGCGGACTTTAGTCGGGCCTTAGTTCGCCAAGCCCAAAACTTAAAAGTCAATACCGAGAGTGTGTCTGCACTTTACGACGATCAAGAGTTGGCAGCCGGATTTACAGCTGCGCGGATATTGGGATACTCAGAGCTCTGGCCGAGTAACGCGCGCGCCACTGAATACCTAACTGACAACATTTCACTGCTTAATGAATATTTGAATGCAGTCAGCATTCAGGCATCCGGCAGAATTACCACACCTGAAGAAAACTCAGAAATACCAATCACGATCGTCAATGAGAGTGACAGTGCGGTATCGGTAAGTATCGACTTAACCAGCACTGCTACGTCGCGGTTTTCTGCCCAACCAACTGGCGTTATCCAAGTAGATAGTGGTCAACGCATCACTGTTCCAGTTGCAATCACTTTGGTGGGCGCTGGCGTTGTTGACGTGCAGGCTCAGTTGATTGCACCTAACGGGGAGCGATTTGGTGAAGTAGAAAATATCCAAATCTCTTCAGCCGCATACAGTCAGTTCGCCCGTACTCTGGTGTGGGGAGCCTTTGGATTATTGGTTCTGTTGGCTCTGAGCAATTTTGTGAAGCGAAGAAAAGATAAGCGTTCAATAGAAACAGCACGCTAGTTCACGAACAGGTGGTTTGAGAAGACAGTGTCATCATTTATCGGGCAAACCTCTGGGATGGCTGCTGGCACGCTAGCTAGCCGGATCACTGGGGTTTTCCGAGACATTGCCTTGGTTGCTGCAATCGGTACTGGAGTTTTCTCTGATACGTATTCGGTCGCAAACAGCATTCCAAACATTATTTATATTCTGATTGCTGGTGGCGCAATCAACGCCGTGTTTATTCCAGCACTGGTTCGTCACATGGAAGATGATGACGACCAAGGTAAGCAATTTACTGATCAATTGTTAACGCTTGTTGGGTTAGTACTTCTTGGAATAGTTGTTCTTACGGTTTTGATCGCTGGCTTGATTGTGCATTTGTATGCAACCAGACTTTGGACGCCAGAAGAATTTGATGTTGCAACCATGTTTGCTCGTTGGTGTCTGCCACAGATTTTCTTTTATGGAATTTATACGTTAGCTTCGCAGATCTTGAATTCACGTAATTCTTTTTCACTTCCAATGTATGCACCTATCGTGAACAACATAATTGTGATTGCTACTGCAGCAATCTTTGTTTCGTTAATGACAGCTGTACCGACCGCCAGCTCAGTAACGTCTTCGCAATTGAATTTGCTTGGGTTTGGAACAACCTTGGGCGTTATGGCGCAAGCCCTAATTTTAATTCCCGCACTTAGTAAAGCTGGGTATCGCTTTCGACCAAACTTTAATTTCAAAGGTGTTGGCAATGGCAAAGTTGGAAATCTTGCCAAGTGGACAATTGGTTTTGTCTTAGTAAATCAAATAACTTTCTTGATGGTTTCAAATCTAACTACTCTGGCAAATGCGTTGGTCTCTGGAGATCCTGGCACTGTTGCAGTTGGATTTACTTCGTATCAAAAAGGGCAACTCATGATGATGTTGCCACACTCAATCATTACGGTTTCAGTTATCACAGCTTTGCTACCGCGATTAAGTAGACAAGCACACGATAAAGATTTGTCAGCGTTTGGTGGCGAGTTATCGGCGTCGTTGCGCTTAGTAACTGCGCTGATAATTCCAAGTGCCGTTTTTTTGCTAGCAACTGGTCCATGGATCGGTTCGCTGCTTTATGGTTACGGAGCTTCGTCAGCCGCGCAAGGTGCTGCGTTAGGTGCGGTTGCTTCGATGTTCGCCTTAGGCCTGCCCGCATTCTCGCTGTTCTATGTTTTGCTGCGCAGTTATTACGCTCAGGAAAATACCAAGACTCCATTCATGATCAATCTTGGGTTTAACGCACTCCATATACTTATCGGGCTTGCGCTATTTAGCCTTTTGCCAGAAGGGTTGCAGGTCGCTGGTTTAGCTCTGGGTTACTCCATTGCCTATGCGATCACCTGTGGTCTTACTTGGCTCCGGGTTGGCAAACGAGTACCTGAGATACGAGGAAATGGGCACTTAAGACTGATGGTGCGAGTGGTTGCTGCCAGCTTTGTGTCTGCTCTTGTTGCATACGTACTCGTTCGGCTCACGATTACTAATCAGACAGATCTATCTGCGCTTCGCCTTGGTTTAGCGATTGGAATTTTCGCCGCAACATTTTCGGTGATCTATCTTGGGTTGGCAAAAGTGCTTCGCATATCGGAAGTCTCGGCAGTCCTGGCGTTAGTGCGACGCAAATAAGCAACTAAACTGCAAGTATGAGTGGCTCAAACGACCGAATCTTTGATGGCCGCTACGCACTCGATGTGCAAATCTCTAGTTCGTTAAGTTCTCCAATTTGGCGCGCAATGGACCAGTCACTAAAGCGCTGGGTTACTTTAATTCTTTTGCCAACTTCAGATCTGCGCAGCGTTAAGTTGCTGCAAGAGTGTCAACAAGCTGCGGTAAATGATCGCCGCGACGTAGTTTCAATTTTGGATGTGGTTCCAGATGGAAAAATATCTAGTGGTACTGATTCAAATTCCCAAGATCGATACGTCGGAATCGTAACTGAATGGTTAGACGGTGAGACGTTAGATCGACTGATAGTAAGGCGTGGCGAGGTTCTGCCCGTCGAACAAGCACTACGCCAACTCGGAATTATTGCTAACACTTTGATGCATGCGCATTCATTGAATGTTTTTCATCGTCGGCTTCGACCACACAATGTAATTTTCTCGCAGGGCCAAGAAGTTCGACTAACAGGTTTTGGGGTTGACTCTGCACTATTGGGTCCAGATTCAATGGACGGTATAGCGCAAGACATTAAAGGTGTTGGGCAATTACTTTTCGTAATGATCACTGGAATGTGGCCACTAGGCAGCGTTGATTCACTTCCAGCCGCACTTAGTGATGGTGGCTCCGGATTGGTATTACCAAGCCAGGTTCATGGTGGCGTGAGCAGTTACATTGATCGGCTTTACCAACGAACTCAAGATGGTACTTACACCTCAATGCGCCAACTTCTTGATGCGTTGTCAGTTGGCGAAGTTGAAGAATCTGAAAGTCTACAAAGTCGAGTCTCACGTTTGACGGCAAGTTCGGTAACTTGGTCACCGCCAGAGTCTTCGCAATCTAGCCGGGTCCGTACTTCAGTTATCGCTGGTCTTTCGGTTTTAGTTTTTGGTTGGATCGGTTGGCAGTTACTAACTAGCAATTTTCAAAGATCTGAAGCGCCAGTTGCCATTTTGGCGTCACCGCTTCCCAGCATTGCAGTGCCGCAAGCCACTGGCGAGGTTGCGAAAGCCGTAACAGTTACGAGCTATGACCCGTTGGGCGATAACGAAGAGAATGCAGATCAGGCTTTACTTGCAATAGATAGTGATAACGAAACCGCTTGGACTACCGCCAGTTACAACAAATCTGACATGTCAGGTAAAGCTGGCGTTGGCCTACTTGTTGATCTTGGTGTTGAAAAAGAGGTCTACTCAGTTGAGATTGACTTTATTTCTGCAGGCCACACCGCCGAGATTTATGTTGTTAACTCAACTGAACCAGATTTCGCAACTGAACTTAAGTTCGGTGACACTAATCCAAATGAAAGTTCAAGTGAAATTTCATCAACTGATCCGGTTTCCGGCAGATATGTTTTAGTTTGGTTAACCCCAGATTTACCTGAGGCTGAATCTGGTGAATTCCAGGGTGGAATTTCAGAAATTAAAGTCCGCTTATAACTGCAAACTAATTGATCTGCCCTGAGCGATAACCCTCGGTCAGGGCTGATTGTTGTCGCTTCAGTTAGTAAACTTGAATTACTTCAATCTAAGGAAATTCCATGTCTCAAGACATCAATGACGTAATCATCATCGGTTCTGGCCCAGCTGGATATACCGCTGCGATCTATGCTGCTCGCGCGCAACTTAAGCCAATTGTGTTTGAAGGTGCTGTTACTGCTGGTGGCGCACTGATGAATACCACTGAAGTTGAAAACTTCCCAGGTTTCCAAGATGGAATTATGGGTCCAGCGCTTATGGAAAACATGCGTGCCCAAGCCGTTAAGTTTGGTGCAAATCTAATTACTGACGATGTAACTACAGCTAATCTGACTGGCGAAGTAAAAACTGTTGTTGATGGTGAGGGCCGGGAATACAAAGCCCACTCAGTGATTTTGGCAACTGGATCTAGCTACCGCGAACTTGGAATTGACAACGAAAAGCGACTTTCCGGTCATGGTGTTTCTTGGTGTGCAACTTGCGATGGATTCTTTTTCCGTGACCAGGACATTGCTGTTGTAGGCGGTGGCGACTCTGCTGTTGAAGAAGCAACTTTCTTAACTCGCTTTGCAAAGAGTGTCACCATGATTCACCGTCGGGACGAATTGCGTGCCAGCAAGATCATGGCTGAGCGTGCCCACAACGATCCAAAGATTAACTTTGCTTGGAATAGTGAAGTAACTGAACTCCAAGGCGATGCGAAATTGTCTGGTGTCACAATTCGCGACATCAATACTGGTGAAACTCGTCAACTTTCGGTAACGGGATTATTTGTGGCAATTGGTCACGATCCTCGTTCAGAACTGCTTAAGGGACAAGTTGATCTTGATCCTCAGGGTTACGTGCTAACTGGTGCCGGCAGTACTGCAACTAATCTTTCTGGAGTTTTCGCCTGTGGTGACTTGGTTGACCATACTTACCGTCAAGCCATCACAGCTGCTGGAACTGGTTGCAGCGCAGCACTAGACGCTGAGCGTTTCTTATCTAATCTGCACAGTAAGTAATTCCCAACTAAGTCAATAAACCAAGGGGTTAATCGCTAACCACTTATGCTTGATCCACTAGCAACAATAGGAGTAATAATGGGCGCAACTGCAGCCGTAACAGATGCATCGTTTGCTGACGATG
>WLGZ01000003.1 GCA_009702945.1 Actinomycetota bacterium
CCAGTCCTGAGGTAACTCGGGCTCGCCATTGATCACCCGTAACTTGGGATGCGTCAATGCTGATAACTTTTCGGCTGTGGCATCAGTCGAACCGTCATTCAAGACCACAACTTCAAACTGATCTAATAACTCCTGATCGAGCACGCTTTTCACTGCGGAAGTGATTGAGTTTTCTTCATCACGAGCTGGAATCAGAATTGCAACTCGTGAGGCAATGCGAGCTGGGTTTGGTCGAATCAAAGCAAAGTGATTGATAACTGAGTTAACGGTGAGCAGTGATGAGATACCTACTGCAGCAATGATTAACGTCGTTGCCATAGCATCCAGGACCATGGAATCAGAACAATTCCCATGCCGATAAACCCAGTTATTGCGACAACAGGTTGATTAAAAAATGGGGAAACCGGAACTATGTTCACTAAGAAGCTGCCAAGCCACACCCAGAGCACGAGTGCGTATGGCATTGCGTTCGAAATTTCAGATTGCTTTGGTTTTAGGGCAACAGAAAGCAAAGTAAATATCACTGCGGTAGATAAAAACCAGCCAAGAAAGTTCGTTAGTGGAATGTCTTTAGTTGCGATTCCGTCTACAAACCAAACCCAATAACCTTCATTGACCATTTGAGGATCCAGGTACAGATCCCAGGTAGACATAAGAAGTGCAGCAGTAGGAATGGTTAAGAGTCTGGATTTAAACAGATCACGAGAAATCAACCACGATGGATAGAGCATCATGAACCAGGCAAATGGAATTAACAATGGAACCCCCAGTACTGAAATTCCAAGACGCTCAGGATCGTATTCATAAGTACCAAATGGAAATCCAGTCGATACTCCAAGAACTTCAATGACCAAAGTGGCCAGAAGAGCGATCATTAAGAACTTAATTAGAAATTCCCGACCATACGCCACATAAGCATGTAAGCCTGACGCCGCAGCAAATGCCAAAACTCCAGTGATCGTTAAAGCATCACGTGCTCCACCTGATGCAAGCGCCCAAAGAATATTTGCCAGCACTGTGGTGCTTGCTGCAACAATTGCTACTACCAAGAGACGGTTAGTTGGCAATTTAAGATTAGGCATGTTGCTACTCACTTGCCCAACTTAGAAAAATCTAGACCAGCAAAAGTTCCCGACAATTTCTTGACTTTAAATCTGGCAAATAGTTCTTCGGAGTACCAGCCAGTTTCATGCGTTCGTGCAATTACTGCCGCATGCGGTTTTTGTTTACTGGAAAATGCAGTAATGCTTTCGTTGGTTTCCCAAATGCTGAAAGTTCCTTGTAATCCAATTGGGGCTTCACCAATTCCCAGACTGGTAATCAATCCTGCTGTTGAGTTCAAATCTGCTGAGACCGGTGGCACACTGCGCCAGAACTCACGCCACCATCTAGGTTTTATTGACGCGCGAGTAAGTGCAGCTGTTAGCCCATCCCATTTTTCGGGAACTGGATTTCCAAACGGTAACTTTTTTGCCCAAGTACCTTTTGCAGACAGTGGTTCAAGCTCGATGTTGGCCTCAGCTAGGGCGATCTTTCGCCATTGCCTAGCGGGCTTGCTGGTTAAGTAAGCCAATGAGTCTTCCTGAGTTTCCCAAACTGACAATACGCACCAATGGTTTAAGTCTGCATCGCGCACTGTAAAGGTTTTACCTGATCCAGTGCCCATTAACTTGAAGAAAGTTAGCCCCGGCAACTTGCGCATTGACAGACGTTGTCGCGCCATGAGCGAGAAGGCAATCACAATATGACGGCTTTTAACTCGCGTGATATCTAGGCGAACAAACACACTTAAGACTTTAGTCCGCTGCGACAGTAAGTGCTGTCCCAGCAGTAATCTTCAACAGGGAATCAAAGTCAAGGCTGCAAACTACATGGGTATGTCCGCAAGCACCCCAAACCACTGCGTATTCACTAAGTGCGGTGTCAACAATTGTTTGGGGTTGAAAGACTTCACCATCATGCAGCCAACCAATGGGGGAGACGCCGCCAATTGCAAAGCCACTCCACAACCGAACGAAATCAGCATCAGCCCGACCCAACTTTGGAACCCCAAGAGCCAACGCCACCATTGCGGTATCAACTCGGTGTCGGCCAGATGTAACAACGAGAAGCGGTCGTTCACCTTGGTCAGTGTCTATTTTGAAAACAATGGAGGAAGCGATCTGTCCAACTTCAACTTCAAGGACATTGGCTGCGTCAACTGCAGTCCTGGCCGTATCCGCTAAATGTCTAATCTCGGTTGTAACACCATGACTTTCAAGTTCAGTGCGAACTCGCTTTACTGAGGCATGCTCAGTTTGCGCAGTCATGTCGATTAGGCAGTTGCTTCTTTGAATTGCTGTTCAATGATTGTTAGGGCATCTTCAAGTAAGTGCTCAGACATAACCATTGGCGGCAGGAAGCGAAGAACGTTTCCGTAGGTACCTGCTGTAAGAACAAGAACACCATTTACATGGCAAGCCTTAGCAACTTTGTTTGTCATTTCTGCATCAGGCTCCATAGAACCCTTCTTGACAATTTCCACAGCAACCATTGCGCCACGACCACGAACATCGCAGATAACTCCAGTATCGTCAGCAATCTTTTGCAATCTTGGTTTCATGATTTCTTCGATGCGACGAGCTTTTGCGTTTAGATCTTCGCGTTCCATGACAGCAATAGATCCAAGTGCAGCAGCACATGCGATCGGGCTACCTGCATAAGTTCCACCAAGGCCACCGGCTTCTACGGAATCCATGATTTCGGCGCGGCCAGTAATTGCGGATAGTGGAAGACCACCAGCAATGCCTTTAGCAGTGATGATCATGTCCGGAACAATGCCTTCATGCTCAGAAGCAAACCATTGCCCAGTGCGGCAGAAGCCAGTCTGAACTTCATCGGCTATAAATACGATTCCGTTGTCCTTAGAGAACTTAACTAGTTCAGGTAGGAAACCAACAGCTGGAACTACGAAGCCACCTTCACCTTGAATTGGTTCAATCACAATCGCAGCAATGTTGTCTGCGCCAAGTTCCTTATTCATCTTGCTGATTGCGTGCGCAGCAGCTTCAGAACCTGTTAGGCCATCGTGCGAAGGATTAGACATTGGCATGCGGTAAATTTCTGGAGCAAATGGCCCAAAGCCCTGCTTGTAAGGAATGTTCTTGGCAGTCATTCCCATGGTTAAGTTGGTGCGACCGTGGTAACCGTGTTCAAAAACCACAACCATCTGACGCTTTGTGTAAGAGCGAGCAACCTTGACGGCGTTTTCTACTGCTTCCGCACCGGAATTGAATAGCGCCGAACGCTTTTCGTGATCTCCAGGAGTTAAACGGTTAAGCGCTTCGCATACTTCTACATAACCTTCGTAGGGCGTAACCGTAAAGCAAGTATGTGTGAATCTCGCGACCTGCTCTTGAACCCGAGTCACAACATCTTCAGCTGCGTTACCAACACCAGTAACTGCAATGCCAGAACCCATGTCGATTAGGGAGTTGCCGTCAATGTCAACGACGATGCCACCTGCGGCACGCTCGATATAGATAGGTAGGGCAGTTCCTACTCCGCCACTAACCGCGCTAAGGCGACGGGCTTGCATTGCCACGGATTTTGGTCCGGGAATAGCGGTTACCAGGTTTCGCTCTTGGGCGATGTCATTTACAGGGGCTGAGATATTTGTAGCAGTCATGCACACAATGTTAGACCTGAGACAGATTCTGACAAGTCGGCCCTAGGCAGGCCTGACCCGCAGTTAGTGGAAGGGCAGATATGGGCGTAACGTATGAGGATATGAGCGCTATTTACCCATTTTGGATTGCCGGAAAGCCTGCCACTAGCGACGTCGTTGCAGACGTAATTCACCCAGGTGACGGAAAAGTTGTTGGCCAGTACTACGTACCAAGTGCGGCACAGGTTGAAGAAGCTGTAGCGGCAGCCTGGGAATCACGCCATGCGGCTCGTCGCACCACAGCCGCCCAGCGCGCAGATGCGCTTATGCATATCTCTAAGCGTCTAACGGAGCGCGCCGAAGAGATCGCGCAATTGATTTTGGATGAAAACGGTAAGCCACTTTTATGGGCACGCGCCGAGTCGGCTCGCGCTGGAATGACTTTCCGTTGGGCAGCTGAAGAAGTACGCAGATTCTCTGGCGAACTTCAAAGACTTGATACCGAAGCGGCCACCGCAGGACGAATGGCAATTATTCGTCGATTCCCACATGGACCAGTGCTTGGTATCTCACCGTTTAACTTCCCAATGAACTTAGTAGCGCACAAAGTTGCGCCAGCAATTGCAGTGGGTGCACCAATTATTGTGAAGCCAGCTCCGAGCACACCTTTGAGTGCATTAGTACTTGGCGAGATTCTTGCCGAAACAGATTTACCTGCCGGCTCATGGTCCGTCATTCCAGTTGGCAATGAAGCAGCACCTGGCCTAGTTGCCGATGTGCGCCTGCCAGTTGTTTCCTTCACAGGTTCAGACAAAGTCGGATTCGAAATTCAAAAGGCTGTTCCAAGTAAGCACATCACGCTAGAGCTTGGTGGAAATGCTGCTGCAGTTGTTCTCGAAGACTGGAACAGTGAAAAGGATATGACTTGGGCTGCTTCGCGCATTGCAACCTTTGCTAACTATCAAGCTGGCCAGTCATGTATCTCGGTGCAACGAGTTCTAATTCATGACTCGATCTTTGAAGAAATGACTAATCGAATTGTTACTGCAGTTGCCGCTCTTCCAAATGGCGACCCACGTGATGAAAAGACTGTGGTTGGTCCAATGATCAATGAAGCAGCTGCCATTCGTGTTGAGGAATGGGTTAATGAGGCTGTTGCTGGGGGAGCGAAAGTTCTAACCGGCGGCAAGCGCAATGGCTCTTACTATGAACCGACAGTGTTAGCTGATGTTGCAGTTGACGCCAAGGTTTCTTGCAACGAAGTATTTGGTCCTGTCATGCTGGTTAATTCAATCTCTTCAACGCAAGCAGGCTTTGACATAGTCAACGACTCACCATTTGGTTTGCAGGCAGGCGTATTCACGCACGACGTGCAAACTGCATTCCTTGCGCATTCGGAGCTTGAAGTTGGTGGCGTAATCATTGGTGACGTGCCAACTTTCCGTTCGGATCAAATGCCATACGGTGGCGTAAAAGCATCTGGTGTTGGCAAAGAAGGTTTGCTACATGCCATGCGCGATCTAACTCATGAGCGCATCCTGGTACTTAGTGACCTAGCGCTTTAGTTGATGCTAAGAAATTCATGCGTTCGGTAATTGTTCTGGGGTCCACCGGAAGCATTGGAACTCAAACTTTAGAAGTAATCAGAGCAAGCGATTCTGAATTCAAAGTTGTTGGAATTTCTGCCGGTGGTAACAATCCAAGTTTGCTCGCCGAGCAAGCTCTCGAGTTTCAAGTTGAATATGTCGCAATCGCAAATGCCACTGCAGCGCAAGATGTGCAGCTAGCCATTTACGCGCAAGCTAAGAAAGCTGGATACTCCGAAGGTAACTTCACGCTTCCAAAAATGCTTGTTGGACCGCAGGCAGCAACTGAATTAGCAGGTGTATCGGCCGACGTTGTAGTTAACGGAATTACTGGCGCGGTTGGGTTACAGCCAACTGTTGCGGCTTTAACTGCTGGATCAGTATTGGCACTTGCAAACAAAGAGTCACTAGTAATTGGTGGAACGGCAGTTACCAAATTGGCAAAGCCAGGGCAGATTGTTCCAGTCGATAGTGAGCATTCTGCAATCGCACAATGTTTGCGCTCAGGTGAGGCAAGTGAAGTTAAGCGGTTAGTACTTACTGCAAGTGGTGGACCTTTCCGAGGTAAGTCGCGCAAAGATCTTGAGGCGGTAACACCAGAGCAAGCTCTGAATCATCCAACCTGGGCAATGGGTCCAGTAGTAACGATCAATTCCGCAACCATGATGAATAAAGGTCTCGAAGTTATAGAGGCGCATCTGCTATTCGGCATTGAATTTGAAAACATCGACGTAGTCGTACATCCGCAGTCAGTTGTTCACTCCATGGTCGAATTCATTGATGGTTCCACAGTTGCCCAAGCAAGTCCTCCTGACATGAGGTTGCCAATAGCTCTCGGACTGGTTTGGCCAAACCGAATTACCGGCATAGCAAGTGGCTGCGATTGGACGCAGGCCACTAGTTGGACGTTTGAACCTCTAGACAACGAAGTGTTTACTGCCGTGGAACTGGCGAAATTGGCTGGTTCCCGAGCTGGAACAGCACCTGCAGTACTTAATGGCGCAAATGAAGTCGCAGTCGCTGCATTCTTGGCTGGGGAGCTTTCGTTCCTGGGAATTGTTGATTTTGTTGCAGAAGTTTTGCAGGTTCACTTGGATTCCAATTTTGTGTCAGACCAAGACCTGACAATAGAAGAAGTTTTGAAAGCTGCAGATTGGGCACAACAATATGGTCGTGAATTACTTGATTCCAAGAAATAGGACCATCACATGCTGACCCTGCTCGGAATATCAATTTTTGCAATTGGCTTACTTTTGTCGATTGCATTGCACGAACTTGGCCACATGGCGCCGGCAAAGAAGTTTGGCGTAAAAGTTCCGCAGTACATGGTGGGCTTTGGACCAACACTTTGGTCGCGCATTAAGGGTGAAACCGAATATGGAATCAAAGCGATTCCACTCGGTGGCTACATTCGAATGATTGGAATGTTCCCTCCTAATCCAAAGGGAGTCCAAGATCGAGAGCATCTTGGACGTATGGGACTAATGATTGAGTCTGCGCGCGACGAAGTTCTCGCTGAGATTGCACCAGAAGACGAACCACGCACGTTTTACCGATTAAGTGTTCCGAAAAAGTTAACCGTAATGTTCGGCGGTCCTTTCATGAACTTGGTAATTGCGACAATTCTTTTCACAATTTCATTGAGTGTCATCGGTCGTCCAGCAGTCACTACAACAGTCAGTGAAGTTGTAGCCTGTGTGCCGACAAGTGCAAACCCAAATGGCATTGCTTCCACAAGTGGCACGTGTGAAGGTGGCGTCAGCACGCCAGCCACAGAAATCGGACTGGCCGCAGGCGACAAGCTACTAACCGTTAATGGAACCGAGATTTCCACTTGGGAAGATTTAGGAACGGCGCTTAGTGATCAAGCCGGAAATGTTGTTGATGTAACTTACTTAACTTCATCTGGCGAAACGGTAACTAAGAATGTAGAAGTGGCGGCACTTGAAACACCGGTTTTCACTGAAGCTGGTGAACCAACTGGGGAAGTCACAACGCGCGGATTCTTGGGAATTTCACCAAGCTTTGATCTGGTGCAATCGCCAGTTTCTGAAGTTCCAGGTTTTATGGCAACTGTTACGACGAGCAGTATCGCAGCGTTAATGGAATTCCCAGCCAGAGTTTTTGGATTAGCGGGTGATTTGTTCACTGAAGCACCAAGAGATCCAGAGGGCCCCGTAAGCGTTGTTGGTATCGGTCGAATTAGCGGTCAGATAGCTAGCAGTGAAGAAGTTCCAACTATCTACAAAGCCGGAGACTTAGTTACTTTGCTGGCATCGGTAAATCTGTTCTTATTTGTTTTCAACATGGTGCCGGTTCTGCCATTGGACGGTGGCCACATAGCTGGGGCGCTTTACGAGGGGGCTCGTAGACAAATTGCCCGAGTGCGCCGAAAGCCGTTACCTGGCCCAGTAGATACTGCGAAAATGCTGCCGGTCGCTTACGCAATGTCGTTAGTTTTGCTGGCAATGTCTGCAATCGTTATCTTGGCAGACATCATTAAGCCGATTGTTTTCTAGTTGCTTGAACCCAGTGTCACCCTGGTAAAGCAAATACCCTGAAAGTGGCGGATAATAGAACCTATGACGATCGATCTTGGCTTACCAGCGCTTCCGCCCCCAGTTTTGGCACCGCGTCGCAAAAGTCGTCAAATCACACTTCGACACAGCACGCATCCGATCTTGGTCGGTGGCGATGCGCCAATCAGTATCCAGTCAATGGCAACAACGCTAACCGCTGATGTAAATAGCACGCTGCAACAAATTGCAGAACTTACGGCTTCAGGTTGCCAGATTGTTCGCGTTGCCGTGCCTAGTCAAGATGATGCAGATGCCTTGCCACAGATTGCCAAGAAGTCCAGCATCCCGGTCATTGCAGATATTCACTTCCAGCCAAAATATGTTTTTGCAGCTATCGATGCAGGTGTAGCTGGCGTTCGAGTTAACCCTGGCAACATTAAACAGTTTGATGACAAAGTTAAAGAAATTGCTAAAGCTGCAGGTGATGCAGGTATTCCAATTCGAATTGGTGTCAATGCTGGATCACTAGATAAGCGATTGCTCGAGAAGTACGGCAAGGCGACACCAGAAGCTTTGGTTGAATCTGCGCTTTGGGAAGCCTCGCTATTTGAAGAACATGGCTTTGGTGATATAAAGATCTCCGTTAAGCATCATGACCCAGTTGTAATGGTTCAGGCCTACCGCTTACTTGCAGCGCAATCTGATTACCCACTTCACCTCGGCGTAACAGAAGCGGGTCCGCTGTTCCAAGGAACTATCAAGTCGGCTGTTGCCTTCGGTTCATTGCTAAGTGATGGTATCGGTGACACGATTCGAGTTTCACTTTCCGCTCCGCCAGTTGAAGAAGTGAAAGTCGCAAATCAAATTCTTGAATCCTTAAATCTTAAGCAGCGCGGACTTGAGATTGTTAGCTGTCCATCATGTGGTCGTGCCCAAGTTGATGTTTACACATTGGCTGAACAAGTAACTGCTGGACTTGAAGGTTTGGAAGTTCCATTGCGCGTTGCTGTTATGGGTTGCGTAGTTAACGGACCTGGCGAAGCACGTGAAGCAGATCTAGGAGTTGCCAGCGGAAATGGCAAAGGACAAATTTTCGTTAAGGGTGTAGTTATTAAAACTGTTCCGGAAGCTCAAATTGTTGAAACCTTAATTGAAGAAGCGATGAAACTTGCCGAGAGCATGGATTCTGAAGGCGCCCCAATAGTTTCTGTCACCTAAATCAAAGTTTGGTATGGCACACGAAATCCGTGCACTTGATGCGCACTCAATTGATCTAGTCAAAAACTTGATTGAACAAGATCCAGTTCGCCACTGTTTTCTCGCTGCCCGACTTGAGCAGACTAAACAAAGTAGGTTCCGTCCAAGCTATCCAGATTTACTTGGGTACTTTGATGATGGAAATTTGAAATCTGTTTTGATGACGGGTGCAAACATAGTTCCGGTCAATACGTCATTGATAGCAAGACAAGAATTTGCAACAGTACTAAACAGAAGTGGCAGAAGAAGTTCATCCATAGTTGGACCAGCGGAAGAAGTGCTTGATCTTTGGTCAAGAGTTTCCGCTAGTTGGGGACCGGCGCGTGAAGTTCGAGGTAATCAACCGGTTCTAAGTATGCGAACTAACTCATCGGTTGAGATTGATCACGATGTTCGGTATTCAAACCTTTCAGACTTAGAAGATCTGGTTCCAGCTTGTATCGCAATGTTTACTGAAGAAGTTGGCATCAGCCCAACTATTAACGGTGGCGGCAATGCGTATCGAAATCGAATTTCTGAACTTGTTTCGAGTCGGCGATCGTTTGTTAAGTACTTAGGTTCCGAGTTGGTTTTTAAAGCGGAAATTGGAACCGTAGGTGCTGGTGTAGCTCAGATTCAAGGAGTTTGGGTTAAGCCCGAGTATCGCGGCAAAGGAATCTCAGTATCTGCGATGGCTGCCGTTGTGAAACTTGTTCTAGCGGATGTGGCGCCTGTTGTTTCGCTGTACGTCAATGACTACAACGAAGTCGCCTTGAAAACATATAGAAGCGTTGGCTTTGAACAAGTCGACACCTTTGCCACAGTCCTATTTAGTTGAACTGGATAGTTCAGTCTGGATCCTGCTGCTAAGCCCAAGGCAACTCAAATTGAACCTAGTTCTTCTGTACGATTGAGGCACTATTCATTTAGACCCTAGGAGCGCTAGTGCTACGCATGTCAACCCTGTTCTTGCGGACTTTACGCGAGGATCCAGCGGATGCCGAAGTACCTAGTCACCGACTGCTTGTACGTGGCGGTTATGTTCGCCGCGTTGGACCAGGTATTTGGTCCTGGTTACCACTTGGGTATTTGGTTTATCGAAATGTTGAACGCATAGTTCGAGAAGAAATGGATAGCGCTGGATTTCAAGAAGTTCATTTCCCAGCCTTGTTGCCACGCGAACCTTATGAAAAAACCGGTCGTTGGAATGAGTACGGAGACAATCTATTTCGACTGCAGGACCGAAAGAAAGCTGACTATCTTTTAGGTCCAACGCACGAAGAGATGTTCACTCTTATGGTCAAAGGGGAGTACTCGTCATACAAAGATCTGCCGCTTTGCATTTACCACATCCAGATTAAATACCGCGACGAAGCTAGACCACGTGCTGGAATTCTAAGAGCACGAGAGTTTGTTATGAAGGACTCATACTCCTTCGATATCAATGATGCTGGTTTGGATATTTCATACCAACGTCATCGCGATTCATACATCAAGACATTTGATCGACTTGGCATGAATTACGAAATTGTTTCGGCAATGTCGGGAGCGATGGGTGGATCTAAGAGCGAAGAATTCTTGGCAACTTGCGATAGCGGCGAAGACACATATGTAAAGTGTCCAAGTTGTGGCTTGGCTGCAAACGTTGAGGCTATTGTCACTCGAGTTCCAGCCGAAATTGATGCCACTGGAATTCCAGCAGCCCACGTTGAGGACACACCAGACACTCCAACGATTGCTTCATTGGTAGAGGTTTCAAATGCCAGAGCAGAGTTACGTAGATCTGATCGAGACTGGCATGCCGGCGATACTTTAAAGAATGTCGTAGTGATGCAAGTTGATCTCGCTGGAAACCGAGCACCACTTGTAATTGGCTTACCTGGTGATCGTGAAGTTGATCTAAAGCGAGTTGAAGCTGCGCTTCACCCAATTTCAATTGAAGCCTTCGAAGAAGAAGACTTCAAAAAGCATCCGGCTCTGGTTAAGGGTTACATTGGTCCAGAAGTTCTCGGGTTGAAATCTAAATCAGGTATCCAATACTTAGTTGATCCTCGAGTAGTTAAGGGATCCCGCTGGATAACCGGAGCTAACAAGCGCGGTAACCATGTTTATGACCTAGTTGCAGGACGAGATTTTGCCTGGGATGGCGTAATCGAAGCTGCCGAAGTTCGCCAAGGAGACGGCTGCTCCAACTGCGAAGCAGAAGTCGGCATCGCGCGCGGCATTGAGATTGGGCACATTTTCCAATTAGGTCGCAAATATGCCGAAGCTTTGGATCTGAAAGTTCTTGATGAAAATGGTGAACTGGTAACAGTGACCATGGGTTCGTATGGCATTGGTGTTTCTCGTGCGGTAGCAACTATTGCCGAACAGTCACACGATGAGAAGGGACTGATCTGGCCGCGGGAAGTATCGCCGGCAGACATTCATATAATTGCCACTGGACGTGAAGATGAACCTTTCGACGTTGCAAATCGCATGAGTGAAGAACTTGAAGCAAATGGCGTCAGAGTTTTGTTTGACGACCGCAGAGGTGTTTCTCCCGGAGTTAAGTTCAACGACTCTGAGTTGCTTGGAATTCCAACCATTGCTGTTGTAGGTAAAGGTTTGGCAGATGGCGTAATTGAACTTCGGGATCGTAAATCTGGAGATCAATCCCTTATTCCAATAGCGGACTTTGTTTCAGAAGTAGTCTCGTTAGTCACCAAGAAGTAACAGTCATGACAATTAAGGCTGTGGTTTTTGACTGGGGTGGCACGCTAACTCCTTGGCATAACGTAGATCTATTCGAGCTTTGGCTTGGCTACTCGAATATTTATGATCCCGAAAATGCAAAAGAACTAGCTGAAGTTCTAAATCATGGTGAACAGGCACGCTGGTCCAGGCAGTTTGAAACTAATGGCGAAGTTGGTACTGGAGTACTTGACGAATTGTTTCATGAAGCTGGAGTTGATACTTCGAGCCCGTTGCATTCGAAAGCTTTAGAAAGTTACTTGAGTGGCTGGGATCCTCACACTTACACCGACCCAGATGCGATTGAACTTCTCGAAGGCCTGCGGGGACGAGGCATCAAAACTGCAGTTCTGTCCAACACAATGTGGCCGCGCAGACATCATGAGGCAGTACTTGAACGCGATGGCGTACTTCACCTCTTCGACTACCTACTCTTCACAAGTGAAACCCCGGCAGGTAAACCACACAAGTCAGTTTTTGCAGATGTTCTCTATAACTTAGATATCGAGCCTAAGAATGCAGTTTTCGTTGGTGACCGATTGTTCGATGACATCCATGGTGCGCAGTCAATTGGCATGAAGGGCATTTGGATTCCACATTCAAACATTCCAGCATCGCAATCATCGGACTTAGGTATAACTCCAGATGCAACGGTCCAGAAGTTGGGCGAAGTTATGAATGTGGTTATGGACTGGAGTAACCAGTAACAATGTCTGGACAATTAGTCGAGATTTCAATCTGGATCGTTCTATTTTGTGTTGCAGCAGCATTCCTAGCGGGATTTGTCGATGCGGTTGCAGGTGGTGGCGGACTTATTCAATTACCCGTTCTACTTTGGACATTTCCAACCGCGCCCTTGGCGAGCATTTTAGGAACCAATAAAGCAGTCTCGATTGTTGGAACAAGCACGGCCGCAAATACTTATCGTAAGAAGATTGAAGTCAATGCAAAACAGTTAATCCCAATGATGAGCGCTGCGTTTGTTGGCTCGCTTTGTGGTGCTTTACTTGCAACAAACATTTCGCGAGACATTTTTGAGCCGATCATTCTGATCATCTTGATTGCAGTTGGCACATTTACGGTTTTGCGTCCGGACTTTGGAAAGCTTGAAACGATTCGGAAAGTGTCACCAGTTGTCGCACCGCTTATTGGATTAGTTATTGGGTTTTATGATGGCTTGATCGGTCCAGGCACCGGAATGTTTCTGCTGTTTTCATTGGTCAGTTTTGTGGGCACTAGTTTCTTGGGTGCTTCGGCAATCGCTAAATTTGTAAATGTTGCTACCAATTTGGCCGCATTGATTATCTTCATCCCTGGTGGCCACGTGATTTGGCTAGTTGCCGCATTGATGGCACCAGCGAACTTGATTGGCGGTTATCTAGGGGCAAGAACAGCTCTTGATCGCGGAAGTTCATTTGTTCGTTATACGTTCTTGCTCGTGCTAGCTGCTTTAGTTATTCGTCTCGTTATTACGATCTAGAGATTTACGTAGCCGAACTAAACGCTTTGGCAATCCCAGACCAACTAAATGATCGAATTGCGCAGCCTTGTAGAAATTCACATTCCCGTTGCTTGATCTGAGCGGGTAGGTAAAAGAGGGCATTAGCCCAATGTGCAATTGCATTCTCTTCCAGCAGAGCTGCTGCAACTCTGGCGCTTGGATCATCGAGGACTTGAGGTGTTATTGAATATGCCGCGCTTGCAGCGGGCGCGGGATATCCAAGTTCATCGAAACTTGTTAGTAATTGATCTCGGTGAATTCTAAATGCAGCCATTGCGTTTAAAGCTTCTTCTGGATCCGACAAATACGCAGCTACGACCCCGTAAGCGTAAATTGCGCCGTAGCAACTTGCCAGAAGATCTTCAAGCGCAGTGAATTCGTCCTTAACTGGAGTGCTCATGCGACAAATCCTGTTAACAACACATGATGCTGCATTTCCGATCCTGCGATAAGTGCCAGGACGCGAGATAGTTCAGCGTCAGAAATGGCACTAGCAGTATTCAGATTGTTTGTTGAGAAGACTGCGCACCTCGTAACTAGTGCTGCAAGGCTAAGTTCTTGAGCTGGTATCGCGCTTGCTGATGGGGAGGAGCCAGCAGGAAGGTATGGCGATAAGCCCTCAATGTGAAGCAAATTTTGATCAATAACTATTTGTAACGGTGAACTCAGACTAGGGTCGGACGAAATCAGTCCGGTGGCATCACTGATCAGGTCTCGTTTAGCCTTAACGATTTTTTCTATCTCTCCGGCTATTGGATCAGCAATCGGGGTTTCACTGGAAACGCTGCACGAACTCACAAGTACTGCAGTTGAGCTAATCCCGGCCAAGAAAGTTCTTCGATTCAAAACTAATGAAGTTGCCGCAACTGATTTGCTCACATATGTATTGTTCAGGCAACAGGTGCAAATCTTTGGGATTTGTAAGTACGCGTTTGGGTATTTTCATTGCGACCACAACCGACTACGATAGAAACACAACTGTTCCACCAAATTGAAAAGGCAAGACAATGATTCCAGTTTCTGAACTTACTGAATTGCTGGATCCTGTTGTGAGCGCATTCTCATTCGATTTAGACGAAATTGAAATTACTCGATCTGGTGGCCAACGAATCCTTGATGTAACTATCGATGGTGACAGTGGAGTCAATCTAGACGAAGTCGCTGAAGTATCGCGAGCAATTTCGGAATTTCTTGACAACTCAGATGCCATGGGCGATGAACCTTATGTTCTCGAAGTTGGAACACGTGGTATTTCAAAGCCGCTTACCAAACCAATTCATTGGACCAGAAATGTTGGACGGCTAGTTAACGTTGCGGGCGATGCGATAAACGCGATTGGAAGAATTGTTGAGTTTGATGATCCAAACGTCACTCTTGACATAAAGGGTAAATCTAGAACTATAAGCATTCAAGAAATATCTCGAGCAAATATCGAAGTTGAATTTAAAAAGATGCCAAAAGATGAAGCTGAAGCTTTATCTGGTGATCCCGATGTTGAGTCAGATTAGGAGGGCAATTCATGGACATTGATATTTCAGCCCTAAAAGGATTGACTCGCGAACGCGGACTTTCTTTAGATTATGTAGTTGACGCAATTGAGCAGGCGTTGCTAGTTGCTTACTTACATTCAGCTGGCGCACATGAAAGTGCTCGCGTTGAATTGGATCGAACTACTGGTCACGTACTTGTGATTGCAGATGAGTTGAATGACGAAGGCGAAAAGATTGGTGAATTCGAAGCGACCCCAGAGGGATTCGGCCGAGTTGCCGCATCGCTGGCTCGCGGTGTTATCAGCCAGAGACTTAAAGCGGCAGATGATGATGCGACGGTTGCTGAATTCCAAGCTAAGGAAGGCGACATTGTTTCTGGTGTGATTCAACAGGGAAGTGATCGTCAACTTATTTTTGTTAATTTAGGAAAAGTAGAAGGCGTCCTGCCACCAGAAGAAAGTGTGCCTGGCGAAGACTATTCACACGGCACTCGAATCAGGTGTTATGTAGTTGCAGTAAAGATGGGACCTAAAGGTCCAGTCATAACTCTTTCTCGATCCCATCCAAAGTTAGTTGAAGAACTATTCAAGTTCGAAGTTCCAGAAATAGCTGATGGCACCGTTGTAATCGAAGGACTTGCCCGCGAAGCTGGACACCGCACCAAGATCGCAGTCTCCACAAAAACTGCCAGCGTGAATCCTAAAGGCGCCTGCATTGGCCCATTAGGTGGTCGAGTGCGTGCTGTAATGAGTGAACTTGGTGGCGAGAAGATCGACATTGTGGACTACAGCGAAGACTTAGCACTTTATGTAAAGCATGCTTTGTCACCTGCGAAAGTTATTTCCGCAACTTTGATCGATGAAGAGAATCGAATTGTCCGAGTGGTAGTTCCAGATTTTCAACTAAGCCTTGCTATCGGCCGAGAAGGGCAAAATGCCAGACTGGCAGCGCGCTTAACCGGTGCCAAGATTGACATCAAGTCAGATATGGCCACTGAAGCCTAAGTCTTTGCTAACAGCAAAAGCATGCGAAAACCGCGTGGATATTGAGCTTCTCCAATTTGGGCTAGACTAGCCGAAGCAAGTTACTTTGTATCCCTGCCAGCTAGGCCGGTATTCAAGGATTTCAAGCCCAAAACTTGATTAACTTGCTACAAGTATCCGTTAACTACCGCTGAAAACGGGAGTGTTTATGTTCAACGCCAGGCTTGCGTTCTAGTTATGAACGCCAACAGGCAAGGTGCTCATCTAATGGGCACCAAGAAGCAGAGTGCTCAGAAATGAGCGCGCAAAAACAAGAGACGGTTCGGATCTATTAACTAGACCTCGGACCAGACTGGAGAATCGTGTCCAAGGTCCGAGTGTATGAGCTTGCAAAGGCGCTAGGCGTCGAAAGCAAAGACATCATTTCAAAGCTTGAAGAAGTTGGTGAGTACGTCAAGTCGGCATCGTCGACTGTCGAAGCTCCCGTTATTCGTCGTTTACATGACAAGTTTCCTGAATTAAAAGAGGCAGCAGCGAAAGCGCCTGCACCTGCAAAGAAAGCACCTGCTAAAAAAGCTGCCGCTCCAGTCGATGCTGCTCCAGTTGAAGTGAGCACCCCAACGGAAGCTCCAGTTCAGTCGAGTGCAAGTGATGCTCCTGCGCAGCCTCCGACATCAGAAGCACCAGTTAGTGAAACACCTGCAGCACCGGCAAGTCCGACAGCAGGCGCAACACCTGGTCCTCGACCAGGCGGACCACGCCCAGGTAACAATCCATTTACTTCAGCGCCGCGTCCACCACGCGCTGGAAACAATCCATTTACTTCGGGAAGTGCCGGACCACGTCCAGGCGGCGGCGTAACTGGAGCACCTCGTCCAGCTGGCGCTCGTCCAGGCGGACCAGGTCGTCCAGCCGGAGATCGTCCCGGTGGTTTTGGCGGACAACGTCCAGGCGGACCAGGTCGTCCAGCTGGCGATCGTCCCGGTGGTTTTGGCGGACCTCGTCCAAGTGGAGATCGTCCCGGTGGCTTTGGCGGACCTCGTCCAGCCGGTGCCGGTGGTGGGTTCGCAGGTGCAGGTGCACCAGGTGGAGCACCAGGTGGCGCACCAGGCGGCAGACCAGGTGGTCGACCGAATTCAACCGGTGGCCGCGGCAATACTGCAGGAGCTTTCGGAAAATCTGGTGGCCGTCCATCAAAGGGTCGTAAGTCAAAGCGCGCAAAGCGTCAAGAGTTCGACAACATGATGGCTCCAGTCACAGGTGGTTCATCTGTGGCAATGGGTCGCGGCGATGCAATTCGTCTTGCCCGTGGATCATCACTTAGCGATTTTGCCGACAAGATTAATGCTGAGCCAGCCTCACTAGTTCAGATTCTTTTCAAAATGGGTGAAATGGTTACAGCCACTCAGTCTGTTAACGAAGAAACTCTGCAGCTACTTGGCGCTGAATTGAATTACGAAATTCAAATCATTTCGCCAGAGGATGAAGATCGCGAACTTCTTGAGTCTTACGATCTTGAATTCGGTGATGAAGGTGACGATGCAGATCTAGTAATTCGTCCACCGGTCGTTACCGTTATGGGTCACGTTGATCATGGTAAAACCCGATTGCTTGATGCAATTCGCCAAACCAATGTCATCGAACGAGAAGCTGGTGGAATTACACAGCACATTGGTGCTTACCAAATTCATCACGTTCACGAAGGCATTGAACGCGCCATTACATTCATCGATACCCCAGGTCACGAAGCGTTTACTGCGATGCGTGCTCGTGGTGCGCAGGTAACTGACATTGCGGTCCTTGTAGTTGCCGCAGATGACGGTGTTAAGCCGCAGACAATTGAAGCTTTGAATCATGCTCAGGCAGCGAATGTTCCAATTGTTGTGGCAGTTAACAAGATTGATAAAGAAGGCGCTGACGCTACTAAGGTTCGTGGCCAGTTAACTGAATACGGTTTAGTTCCAGAAGAGTACGGTGGCGACACAATTTTCGTTGACGTATCTGCAAAGAACAACCTCAACATCAGTGAACTTATTGACTCAATTTTGTTGACCGCTGATGCAGGTCTAGATCTTCGAGCTAATCCAGTTCAGGATGCACAGGGTGTTGCAATTGAAGCCAACCTTGACCGTGGTCGTGGACCAGTGGCAACTGTTTTGGTACAACGCGGAACCCTTCGTCCAGGAGATTCAATCGTGGTGGGTGACGCATTCGGTCGCGTCCGCGCCATGATGGATGAAAACGGAGATCCAGTTAAAGAGGCGGGACCTGCTCGCGCAGTTCAGGTTCTTGGACTCACTTCGGTACCAGGTGCTGGTGACAGCTTCTTAGTTGTTGCTGAGGATCGCATTGCTCGCCAGATCGCGCAATCTCGCGGTGCTCGTGAACGCAATGCTGAATTGGCGGCCCGACGTGGACGTCACACTCTCGAAGATGTGCTTAAGGCACTCGAAAAGGGTGAAGTTGTTGAACTCAAGATCATCATCAAGGGTGACGTTTCCGGTTCGGTCGAGGCGCTTGAAGATGCCTTGCTGAATATTGACGTTGACGATGAGAATGTAATCTTGCGCGTCATTCACCGAGGTGTTGGTGCGATCACTGAAAACGACGTTTCCTTGGCGGCAGCATCTGATGCCATGATCATCGGATTTAACGTTCGACCTGAGGGTAAGTCTCGTGACTTGGCCGATCGGGAAAATGTTGAGATTCGCTACTACAACGTTATCTACGGCGTAATCGATGACATCGAATCTGCGCTTAAGGGTATGCGTAAGGCTGAATACGAAGAAGCAGAACTTGGTTCAGCTGAAGTTCGCGACGTATTCCGTTCCAGCAAGTTTGGAAACATTGCAGGTTGCATAGTTCTTAACGGTGAAATCAAGCGCAAAGCAAAAGCCAGATTGGTTCGCGATGGAGCAGTTGTCCAAGCGGATCTATCAATCGACACTTTGCGTCGATTCAAGGATGACGCGACTGAAGTTCGTGAAGGTTTTGAGTGTGGTATCGGACTTGGATCATTCAACGACATCAAGGTCGGCGACATCATCGAAACATTTGAAATGCGTGAAATAGTGCGCAGTTAATTCTGCGCACTATTTTCGTGAATAGAAATCTAGGGAGCTCGACATGGCAGATGCAGCAAGAGCACGTAAATTGGGTGAAAGATTCCAAGAAATCGTTGCGGAAACTCTAGAGCTTAAAGTTAAAGATCCACGTCTTGGGTTTGTAACAGTAACGAGTGTTCGAGTTTCTGCAGACTTGCGTGAAGCCACCGTTTTCTACACAGTGTTTGGCGATGAGGCAGAAGCAACAAGCTCAGCTGCAGCGCTGGATTCAAGCAAGGGCTTAGTACGTAGTGAAATTGGGAAGCGCACCGGTATTAAGTTCACACCGACTGTGGAATTCATTCGTGATGCATTGCCAGAAAATGTTCGCGTGATTGATGACTTGCTACAAGAAGCAGCAATTGCTGACAAAGCAGTTCATGAACAGGCAGCTCGGGCTCGTTATGCCGGTGATGCTGATCCGTATCGCAAATCTGATTCAGCATCTGAGTAGGCACACATGTCTTCGTTTGCACCAATACCTGAGTGGGATAAAGCTGTTTCAGCAATCTTCGACTCCAAAAGCGTATTGTTGCTCGCGCATGTCACTCCTGATGCTGATGCGTTAGGTTCTGCGCTTGGACTTGGACTAGCACTGCAAGGTATGGGCAAGGAAGTTCAAGTAACAGTCGGTGAGGTTGGATTTACCACACCAGAATCATTGAGTTTCTTGCCAGGAACTGAATTGATTCGCATGCCAGAGGAATTGAATCAAGCGGATCTTGTCATCTCATGTGACGTGTCATCAGATTCCCGACTGGGTTCGGCAAAGTCCATATTGGATGCTGCCAAGGTTTCCATTGCAATTGACCACCACCCATCATTTACTGGATTTGGCACAATTCATTTGGTTGACCCCAAGGCAGCAGCAACAGCCGAGATAATTCTTGAACTTATAGATCGACTTGAAGTACCGATCACTAAAGATATAGCGAGTGCCATCTACTCTGGTCTCACAACTGATACTGGTTCATTCAAATATCAATCAACTACTTCCCACACCCTGCGCACCGCAGCTCGATTACTCGATACTGGAATTGATAGCGCGAGGTTGTCGCGATTGCTTTTTGATGACGAACCACTAGCAGCGCTCGTAATGATGGGTGATGCAGTTAGCCGAGCGACACTGGTCTCCGCGGCAGTTTCCGGTCAAGGCCTCGTTTACACCTCAGTTTCAATAGAACAGAGACCAGGTTTAGATGAGATGGCGGTAGAACGAGTAATTGAAGCTCTACGGAAAACTTCAGAAGCAGAAGTAGCTGCAGTTTTGAAACAAGCCGATGATGGACATTGGAAAGTTTCGTTGCGAAGCAAGACCTTAGTCGATGTTGGTGCACTTGCAAACGAATTAGGCGGCGGCGGCCATAAATATGCATCGGGATATAGCTCAACACATGATCTTGATTCGACCATCGCTCAGTTAATCGCTGCACTTGACGCAATTAGCGTTAACTAGATTCAGTTGAGTTTGCTGTGAACATAGAAGGTATTGTGCTGGTCGATAAACCAGCAGGCCCAACATCCCATGACGTAGTTGCCAAGATGCGTAAGTTGTTCAACACTCGCAAAGTTGGACATGCTGGCACTTTAGATCCAATGGCAACTGGCATGTTAGTAATCGGAATTGGACGAGCCACTAGATTGCTTGGATATTTCACTGCGCACGATAAAGAATATTTTGGAACGATCCGACTCGGTATCTCAACAACAACCGATGATGCTCAAGGTGAACTTGTCACTAAAGTTTCAGCCAGTCACATCACCGAGTCTCAAATTATTGAAACAGTTCGTGACTTTCGTGGCCCGATTATGCAGCAGCCAAGTGCTGTTAGTGCCATAAAGATTGATGGCGAACGCGCCTATACAAGAGTTAGAAATGGCGAAGAGATCAGCATTCCGCCGCGAAGCGTAATGATCAACGATCTAGAGATAGTTTCTATCGACAAGTTGCCTGAATTAGATGTCATAGATGTCAAAGTTCGAGTCTTATGCAGCGCTGGAACTTACATCAGGGCCTTAGCTCGAGACATTGGTAAGCAGCTTGAAGTCGGGGGACACTTAACAGAATTAAGGCGAACTCGCTCCGGAGTTTTTGATTCCATGACCTCACTAGAAATGCTGCAAGAAAAACCAGAAATTATGGACTTGGCAACAGCAGTCAAGGCCGGCTTCCAACATATTGTGTTAACTGAAGAACAGGCAAGCAAGGCTGTTAACGGAGTAAGACTCTCGGCGCCAGCAGATCTAGCTTCAGGCCATGTTGGTCTGATTTCGCCGGATGGCAGGGC
>WLGZ01000030.1 GCA_009702945.1 Actinomycetota bacterium
AAGCAGCGCTCGGCAAACGGAAATCGACACAATTCGCCAACAGCGTTCAGTTTCAGACTTGCGGACTGAGCAGCAAAGTTTTGCGAATAAAAATATTTTTGCAACTGGTGCTGCTGAGACAAGTTACGATCCTCGCGATGTTGTTATTGGAGTTTCGCCAGCAACTGGCAAAGACATCTGGGTCACACTCTCTGGATTAAGTCTTGCTGACGCGATCTCAGAAGTACTGGCTGGACTGGAAGAAGAAGGGTGCACTGGAAGAATTGTCAGAATTAACGACTCTCTCGATTTAGGAATGATTGGGCTTACTGCAGCCAGACTTTCTGGATCAGGAGTCAGCGTTGGACTACAGGCAAAAGGTACCGCCTTGATCCATCGCAGAGATCTTGCACCGCTAGCAAATCTAGAGCTGTATTCAGTTGCACCAACTATCACCCGTGAGCTTTATCGAATGATGGGAATCAATGCTGGCCGTCATGCCAAGGGCGCCACTCCTGAACCCGTTAGAAATCCTTACTCAGACGAGGCCATCGAAGCGCGCTATCACACCAAAGTAGTTTCGCTAGTTGCGATTGAAAGAGAGTGCGTAAATAGTAATGGGCCTGAAGTTATGGAGCTTAGATAGTTATGAGTGAACAAAAAGGTTTTTCTGGAAAAAATGTTTCTGAAGTTACTGTTGAATCAATTCGACGCGGCGACATTACTCTTGACGATGTCAGAATCCATCCTGAAACTTTGGCGAAGCAAGCCCAAGTTGCCAGAGACAACGGCAATCCACAATTAGCTGAAAACTTTCTTCGCGCCGCAGAGCTAACTTCGTTATCAGACGAGTTAGTTATGGGTTACTACGATGCCTTGCGTCCGGGACGTTCAACTCCAACGCAGCTATTAGAAATTGCTGACGAATTATCAAAGCATGGTGCGGAAAAGAATGCGGAGCTATTTAGGCAAGCGGCAGATGTTTATGCTCGTCGTGGTTTAGCAGCAAAATAGTTCATATGGGACTTGTTGCTGGAATCGACATTGGTAATTCCACGACCGAAATCGTGATCGCTTCTGGAAGTGAGCCGATCGCCTGGGATCGCAGACCTACTAGAGGTATGAAAGGTTCGGAAGCCTCAATCAAAGCAGCGGTTTCACTATTGCAAAGTTTGCAGCGCGAACACCAGCTCACAATCGAAAAGGTTGTTGTAGCCCCATGGCAACCAGTTGAGACTTTAACTTCAACTATTCATGAACCATTGCCAGATACTGGTCGGTTGCAAATCTTAAAGACCGCTCATCAAAGTGTTGTTGGTGATGGCTGGGCAATCGGCCAACCCTGGTTGATAACCCAAGAAGCAATAAGTGAAGTCTCTTTGATCGCAGTAGTTCCAAGTGGTGTTGGATTCGAGTTTGCTGCTGCAGCTATCAATCGAGAGTTGGAAAATGGTTCAAACATAGTTGGCGCTGTAATCGCCGATGACGAAGCCGTGTTGGTTGCTAAGCGTGTAAGTGCAGACATTCCTATCGCTGATGGCGTGGATACTGAGATCGCGCGAACGGCGCACAGACTTTTTCTTGAAGTTAGGCCACAAAACTCTTCACTTAAAATTGCCACTGATGTTTGGGCGCTCCGTTCAGCACTTGAGCTTTCCGAAATGGATGCAAGTCCACTGAATGAAATTGTGCGATGGGTAAAGAATGAACGAACTGCGTTAATTGGACTTTTTTCGGAAACCCAAATCTCTACTAAAACCAATAACGGTTTTATTGATTGGATTGATGGCACAACAACTGAGCTGTTTGAAGCAATTGCCAAAATTGAAAATTCCCTAATTGGCGATGTTTCTAGGATTGCGATTTCAGATCGAATTAGTACCTCTGACATTTGGGCTTTTGACATCACAAAAGTTTTAGCGGATCGTGGCTTGCGACAAGTAGGACACACTCGCGACTTAGCGCTAGCGCAACTTTCACCACACAGTTCAAGTTCAAATCTGGACCTCAGTGCAATGTTCAAGGTTCCTGTTGTTGTGGCTGAGTCGGAAAGTTTTGCGGCACGAATAGGCGCAACTAGTACACCTGGTGTTGGATCGGGGGCTGCAATCCTTGACATCGGAGGCGGCACAATCGATTTGATTTCCGAGGTTGAGATATCTGCTGCTGGAGCCGGTGAGCTTTTGACTGCTGCAGTCGCCTTTGCACTTGATACTTCAAGAGGTGCCGCAGACTGGATTAAGCGTGGTCCGGCGCAAAGACTCGAATCGCCTCAAGTTTTGCTCTCGGAAGACGGCAGTAAGAACTTTGTTTCGGAGGCGTCCCCATACCCCGCTTCGGCAATGGGCTCATTAGTTACGCCAGGTCCAGCAGGCTTTCTTACTTTCGGACAGAACTTGCAGCCTGCCGAATGGCGGATTATGCGTCAAGGGTTGAAGCAAGCAGCAATGGGAATGAACGTTGCACGTCTGATTCGAAGTCTGGAATCAAAAACTGGCACCGCAAAGGATCTGGACCTTGTCGTCGTTGGCGGACCTGTTGCCGATGACGAACTTCTGCCAGTGATTGGTGCTATTCCTGGGGTTAAAGGAATTGGCCGGGGAAATGTCGCAGGAAAGCTTGGTCATAGATATGCCGTGGCCTACGGACTTTCCCAGATTTAGATTTGTATTGGATTTCCTACCCCGCAATCAAGAAAATCTGGAAAAGTATCATTAACAACTTTTCGTGATTCCACAGGGGAGAAAAAATGACAACAACAGTTTGGCACAATGGAAAAGTCTGGATTAATGAAACCCAGACTTCGAATGCGCTTGCCGCTACCAATGGCTTGATTGTTGCTCATGGTGATGCTGCCCTTGCTTTGAATGCAGATGAAAAAATCGATTTAAAAGGTGCAACCCTGTTGCCAGGTTTTGGTGACGGCCATGCTCATCCAGTTTTTGGTGGCATTGAAACTTTGTTCGCGCCAGTGCGCGGCCCCGAAAAATTGGAACAGTTACTCGAGGCAGTAAAGACTTGGGCAGATGCCAACCCAGATGCGCCATGGGTTCGCGGTGAAGGTTATGACCCAAGCCTTTCACCACGTGGTGAGTTTGACGCCAAGTGGCTAGACGAAATTGTTCCTGATCGTCCAGTTGTATTACGCGCGATGGATTATCACACTGCTTGGGTGAACACGAAAGCGCTAGAGCTCGCAGGTATCACCAAGGACACACCTCAACCAGGTGATGGTGAAATTTCATTGCGTGAAGATGGCACGCCATCAGGCACCCTACGCGAATGGGGTGCTTGGAAAATGGTTTATGACTTGTTGCCACCACTAACTTTGGATCAACGTGATCAAGCCCTGCGCGCGGCATCGACGGCATTTTCATCTTGTGGTGTTACCTGGGCACAAGATGCCTGGGTTGAAGAAGACACTATGGAAAGTTGGTTGCAGGCAGCCAAATCTGGAGCATTAACATTCCGAGCAAATCTTGCCTGGTTAGCTGAACCTGAAGGTGTTTGGAAAACCAAGATTGATTCATTTGAAACCAATCGAGATCGAGTGAAGCGAGAAGCACCAGAGCGACTAACCGGTAACACCGTTAAATTCTTTGCTGATGGAATTCTTGAAGGCGGCACCGCAGCGGTACTTGAAGATTATTGCGACTGCCCAAATAAAGGAATGCCGAACTGGCGTCGCGAAGAACTCTTTGAGGCAGTAGCTGCAGTTGTAGCTAGAGGTTTTCAAGCCCACATCCATGCGATTGGCGATGCTGGAATTAGAAATGCACTAGACGCATTTGAGCATGCTCGAAAAGTTGGGGGCAAGCTAATTAATCCAGTTATCGCGCATTCCCAGTTGATTGATCCCGCAGACCTGCCTCGCTTTAAAGAACTCGATGTGATTGCTAACTTCGAACCCCTTTGGGCTCAGCTTGCAAATGAACAAGTTGTCTTAACTATTCCGCGACTTGGACAAGAGCGCGCCGATCGACAATATCCAATGGCAACTCTGCTGCACAGTGGTACCAAGATTTCATTTGGTTCGGATTGGCCAGTTACTTCCCCAGTTCCCATGGAGGGAATTGGTATCGCAATCACCCGCCAAACGGATGAAGAATTTCCGCCAGGTGGCTGGGTACCTCATGAGCGCCTAACTCTTAATGAAGCGCTAACTGCTTACACAATGGGAACTGCGGTTCAGGCAGGTGAAGAAGAACTTTGGGGTGACTTGGCAATTGGCAAACGCGCCGATGTAGTAATGATGGACACCGACATTCATTCATTGGAACCAATGCGAGTTCGCAAAGCCAAAGTCGTTGGCACCTGGCTTGGTGGCGTTCGAGTATTTGGCAAATAAGTTTTGCCTGATCGGTCAGGATAGGTTTGAGCCGTGGAATTAACGCCTTCGGAACTCGATCGACTCTTGATCTTTAATGTGGCCCAACTAGCGCAATCTCGTAGAGCGCGAGGCGTGAAACTAAACAAACCTGAGGCTGTCGCCCTGATTTCCCATGCGGTTATCGAAGCTGCGCGAGATGGCGCTAGCCATTCGCAAGCCCTGCAAGCTGGAATCAATGCCGTGACCGACGCTGACTTATTGCCAGGTGTTGGACCACTATTAAGTGGGATCGCAGTTGAGGCAGTTTTCTCTGACGGTCGCAGACTAGTTGTAGTTGATTTTGAATCAACAGATATTGATGTGCCAGGCAAAGTAACTCGCCTTGAGTCAATCGCAAGCATTCCAAATCCAGACGTGAACTCCGTAGTTGTCGTGAATAAATCTGACATTCAAATTTCGGTGACGACTCACATGCATTTCTTTGAAGCTAATCCAAAACTTCAGTTTGATCGGGTTGCCACATATGGCAGACACCTGCACATTCCTGCTGGAGAACATGTTGACTTCCCACCAGGTGTGGAAGTTTCAGTGAACCTCGTTCCGATCTCCGGAAACCGAATACTAATTGGGTTCGCCGGATTAGTGGATGGTCCATTAGATGCCCCTGGGGCAAAAGAAAATGCAATATCAAAGGCTCGCTCGCTCGGATATTTGGGATTTGAATCATGAACAGCCAAGAGTTAGCTGATAGCCAACAAGACATTGCAATTCATGGCGCTCGTAAAGGAGACTTTGTTCGCCTAGGTGATACCCAACTTGTAGTTCGAGTTGAAGCAGATGATCGGGAACTTGGAAATGAAGTTCAAATTGGTTTTGGCAAGAACATGCGTGATGGCATTGGAATGCGATCAGTACCAAGTAGCGAATCTTGTGACGTTGTAATTACAAACGTTCTAATCATTGACGCAATTCAAGGTATTCGGGTTAGTTCAATTGGAATTCGCGGTGGCCGAATCAGCGCTATTGGCAGGGCTGGAAATCCAGACACCATGGATAATGTCGATGTCATCATTGGCAGTGGCTCAATCGTGATTCCCGGCGAAGGTTTAATTGCAACAGCCGGTGGCATCGATACTCACGTTCATGCCATGTCACCACGAGTCTGTGATGCTGCGCTTGCCAGCGGTGTAACCACGATTATTGCCCAAGAATTCGGCCCGTTTTGGGGTGTGGGTGTTAGCTCTAAATGGGCCCTTGAACAAGCCCACAATATGTATGGTGCTTGGCCATTAAATGTTGGCATCTTGGGTCGCGCAGCCGGATCCACTAGAGCGCCACTTGAAGAGGCACTTGCCGGTGGAGTTTGCGGATTCAAAATTCACGAAGATACCGGAGCTCATCCCCGCACGATTGATACCACGTTAACTTTCGCTGATGAATTTGATGTCGCTGTCGCACTACACACTGATGGATTAAATGAGATGCTCAGCGTCGCTGACACTATCGACGTAGTTGATGGTCGTGCAGTTCATGCTTTCCATGTTGAAGGATGTGGTGGTGGTCACTCCCCCGATGTATTGACCATGGCCGGGCGCGAAAACATTTTGGCATCGTCTACCAACCCCACGCTGGCCTATGGTGTCAATGCTGCAGATGAACACGTGGCAATGATTATTTCTGCACACGGCATGAATCCAGAATTACCAAGCGACGTTCAAATGGCTCGTAATCGAGTTCGCAACGCAACTATGGCAGCGGAGAATCGTCTACACGATATGGGTGTAATTCCAGTTACTTCTTCTGATGCTCTGGGCATGGGCCGAGTTGATGACACTTGGCGCAAGACTTTTGCAATGGCAAGTATGTTTGCCGATCACGCGATACTCGATGGTTCCGTCGCGCCCGATGATGTTGCAATCAACAACGACCGAGTCTTAATGCACGTTGCAAAAATTACAACCAACCCCGCTCTAGTACATGGCCTGTCTCATGAGATTGGTTCTATACAAATAGGTCTGATGGCAGACATTGTGCTTTGGCCATATTCAACTTTTGCTTCAAAGCCAAACATGATCATTAAGAATGGTCTGCCAGCTTGGGGTGTAGTTGGTGACCCAGGGGCAACCGTTTCAAACGCTCAGCCGCTGCTAATTGGTCCACAATTTGGGGCTTTTGGAGTTACGGCTGAAGATCTAGGCGTCCACTTCACCAACAGCAATTCAGGCATCTCATTATCTCGCCGGCGAAGTGTTCCAGTGAAGAACACCAGAACCGTTCGAAGTTCAGACATGATTCGTCACGGGATTCTTGGGGAAATCCATGTCGATCACACCGGAAATGTCGTAACGTTCAATGGTCAGCACATTACGAGTGACCCCCAAAACGCAGCGACACTCACCCGCACATTTTTGCTTTAGGAGTTTGTGATGGCGTTAAACCTTGTCACTGCATCTGGGTCAGGCGCGGAACGCGGCGCACAACTTGGTGAGCAACTTTCAGATCTTCTTGAAACCGCTTGGAATAGATGGGTACTTCACTTCAGCAAGAACGATGTTGATGCTGAGGATCTTGCGCAGAGATTGACTGAAGTGGGCGGTTGGGAAACTGCGGAGCGTTATTGTCCAGACTTAGTTGCAGAACTAGAAGCAATGGCAGAAGCTGCCAACATGCCCTGGTACCAAGTCGCTGCGCTTTCAATGTTGGATGAATCTTGGGCGCTAACTGGTGGCATGGGTTGCACTGCGATCGCCATAACTCGTGAGGGTTCGCGAGCTGCTGGACAAAACATGGACTTGCCAGATTGGACCAATGGTCTACAAACTGTTTTGCGAGTTAAAGACAAGTCAGGTTTAGGCGTGATTGCCGCAACTTATCCAGGTTCACTTGCCACGATGGGAATGAATTCCAATGGTGTCATCGTTGTGGTTAACGCCTTGGATCTTGCCACCAACATGACTGGGATGCCCGTTGATTTTGTTACTCGCGGTGCCTTGCACCAACCAACTGCTGCTGATGCGATTGCCTACATCCGCGAGATCCCACATGCCGTTGGGCAAAACTACACTGTATTAGATAGCAAAGATTTGTTCATGGTTGAAGCAGCCGCGGACAAAGTGATTGATGTGCCAACTCATGCAGCAGTATCTGGACACACCAACCATGCCTTCACTCGGGAATACATCGGGTCGGAAGGCTCTTACGCCCGCATGGCAGCGGTCGAAGATAACCGAGAACAACTAAACACCGCCGAAGATATCAAAAATCTATTGCTGGACAAAGATTCTGGAGTTTGTATCACCCTTGGCCGTTGGCGCGAAGATATGTACTCATTTATGGGTCTGGTTGGCGATTCAGGCACCAAGCAAGCTTGGGTTAATGCCGCCCCAGCATATGGTGGTGCTTTTGAAGAAGTTGAATTTATCTAAGTCTGCACGTGTGCCCAACTCGTAAAGTCCCTAGGCTAGGGACATGAGTTCACAGAACAATGTCACAGTAATTGGCGGCGGAATCGTTGGTCTTGCCTGCGCCTGGGAATTAGCAAAAGACGGCGCTTCGGTAATCGTGGTTGAAACTGGTGGATCAAGTTACGGCACATCGCTTGCAAATGCAGGTTGGATTAGCCCGAGTCACATAATTCCGTTCGCCGCGCCAGGCATGGTGCAAACCGGATTCAAAAATCTAATTGGACGCACTGGCGCATTTGCAATGACACCGGGTGCTGGTCCACTTCTTGCGCCATGGACTCTTAAATTTGCTCGCTCCTGCACTGATGCGCACGTTGATCACTGCGCTCCTGCACTCAAAGAACTTCTCGATACCAGCATGGATGTTATCGAAGGACTTACTGAAACTACTGATCTAAAGCGAACTAATCAGCCGCAATGGTATGTCTACACATCCGACAATGCCGAAGCTGATGCTGAACATGAAGTCGATCTCGTAACTAAGTACGGTGTCGATGCGAAGCAACTTGATCTAGCAACAAGTTTGGAACAAGAACCGATTCTTAAGGATTCAGTTAAGGCCGTGGTTGAATTCAGCACGGACTTTGGCTTAGATCCTGGCAAGCTTGTTGAGGTCTACCGACGAAACTGTGAAGCAATCGGCGTGACATTCCGAAATGAAAAAGTCACTGGCTTGTCTTCAACTAGTCGCAATGTAACGGTCGTTACATCTACTGATTCTTGGATTTGTGACTATGTCGTGTTAGCAGCTGGTGTTTGGTCTCGTGACCTTGCCAAGACGCTTGGTGAAAATCTTCCGATCATGCCAGCAAAGGGTCAGTCAGTAACTCTGCCTGGAGTTACAAATCGACCATCGAGAACTTTGATGCTTGCAGACCAAAGAATCGCAACTAATCCACTCGATTGGGGTTTCCGGATGAGCACTGGATTCGCACTTACATCTTCAAGTGACATGTCGGTTAACTCAAAAGCAACAGAGAAGTTAATTGCCACAGCTCGTCAGGCCTTAAATCTGCCAGATAAATTCGAAGTTAAGAATGAACTCGCGGGCTTGCGTCCGGCCAGTCCAGATGGCATGCCATATATAGGTGCGCTGCCCAAGGCTCCTCGTGTGATTGCTGCTACTGGCCACGGCATGCTGGGGCTAATGATGGGTCCAGGAACTGGAAAGTTTGTGTCCGATTTGGTTGCTGGACGCCCTGTTTCCCGTGATGTCTTGAAATTCTCCCCCGCCAGACCCCGTCTTTAATTGCCTTTTTGAGCGTTAGCAAACTGTGACATTGCGCAAATTGCCATTATTCATTGTGATTTCGTTGTAAGTTTCACTTGCGAAACCCGTTTCGCGCGAAATCGCAACACTTGAAAGTAGGCAACTTTGAGCGAGAAGTATCTAGAGATTCGCAACATTACAAAGGTTTTCCAAACTCCTGAAGGTGGCGAAGTTCGCGCACTCGATGACGTGACCCTGGATATTGCCAGTGGTGA
>WLGZ01000031.1 GCA_009702945.1 Actinomycetota bacterium
CACAACCATAAATGCAAAGAATGGCCAAATCGGATAGACATCAGTTCCGCCTTCAAACGGTGTCACCTGAGCTTGCAGTGAATCCCACGGGAAACTGCCCCAAGGACGAAGTACCGCGAAGAAAATCGAAGCAAAGATAAATGCCCACATAAGTAATGAGACTGGATCGCGGCCCTGACTCGCTTTGTCCCCAAGTAAGTACATAAACACCAGAGTGGTCATCGACGCGATTGCGAAAAGAACGCCAACTTTGTCGAGCGTGAAGCCATTCCACACTTGAGCGACAAGAGCCAATCCCACAACGGCAAGCGCAAGCCCAAGCCAAACTGTGTTTCTTACGGATACATGCATAACAAAGCGTGCATAAAGCACAACAAAGATTGGCGCCATGAATTCAATGAGCAAACTGATCGTGATTGGCATGCGAGAAATGGATTCGAAGTAGAACCATTGACACATTGCTACGCCGATGATGCCGTATCCAGCTAAAAGCAATGCTTCTTTTGGCTTAATTCGAAATGCTTTTCGATTTGTAAGCGCCACGAAGATGGTCAAAATGATTGCGGCGCCGGTTCCGCGAAATTGTGAAACGCGTAACGGATCCCCAATTTCCAGCAGAACTACTTTGGACACTGTGCCGTTTAAAGCCCAACAGGTTGCCGCTGCCAAATAAAGGGAATAGCCCAACTTGGCATTTTTCTCGTGGGCTTTTTTATGTTTAGACATTGGTAAGGAAACCTGGAATCTAACTCTCTGGATTGTGGGCGAAGTCGAAAAATCGGCTCTGATTTAGACCCTAGCAGGTGCGTAATTGAACCATGAGTCACTAATTAATGCATATGTCTTTCGACTGCGACAATCTTTGTAAGATCCGACAAATCCCGATGGTAAACAACCATCGAGCCTGGTGTTAGGGCAGGGTCGAAGGCTTTCTTTACTTCTGTCTCTAATTCAAATTTATTTGCCAGCGCTTCCATAACCGTCGGCATAACTGGTCGGTGAGTGCACAGAACGAATGCACTATCGATCGCTGCAAGTTCACTAGCTCGAGCACTTGCAGTTTCAGGAGAGTCCAAGTGCTGCTCTTCACTAAGTGAAGGTTCTAAAGTGATAGCTAAACTTCGAGCAGTTGCGTATGGGCCAACAGTGTCACGGCATCGAACTGAGTCAGAGGAGTGCAGTTCGGAAATTCCATAGGCCGCCAGAGCACTTGATAACATCCCAGCTTGAATTCTTCCAACTGAAGTCAGAGGGCGGTACGCATCCGGTTCATGGAGACTCTCAGCACTGATTGCCCACTCTGCACGTTTAACAGATTGGGTGTGACGAAGCACGACCATTGGAGTTGTTGCCTTGGCAGCCGCAGCAGCTTTCAAAACGTCAACATCGTGTTCATAAGTAAGTTTTTTTGCTGCGTCATCGAAAGTCAGCCAGGCGATTTCATTGACTTCGTCATTTGGTACAAAAGTGCCAGAAAGTAATTTGGCAAACCAATAATGAGAATCTTTAATTCGTCCCTCAATTTTGTAAGTTTGCGTTGGCAGTGGAACCCCGAGTTCAATGGCAAAGCCAGTTTCTTCTCGCACTTCTCGGACTGCTGCAGCGAGAATGTGTTCGCCAGATTCAACTTTTCCTTTTGGAAAGGTCCAATCATCGCGGTAATCCCGGTACACAAGTAAATACTCGGGACCTTTAGGACCTTCTCTTGTTACAACAGCGCCGGCCGCAATGATTTTGTCAGTGGCTGCCAAAGAGTCCAACCTTGTTTAGCAAAGTATCCAGCCTCCGCGGCGTAGGAACATCGGCAGCAGATCGCGCAACAGGATGGCGATTGATCAGTAACTCTTGGTAATTGATCAACGGTTCACCATTTTCGTCTTCATGGTGTCTGATCCAGTCGCCATCAGCCTGCAGGTGCCAAGACGCAGTGGTATCAGACATTCCCAAATCAATTACCTCAACCACGGTCTCTGCATCTGCAGCACCAAGTCGAACAAGAGCTTCAACGCGTCGATCAAGATTCCGGTGCATTAGGTCAGGGGAGCCGATCCAAGTTTCTTGATTGCCTCCGTTGGCAAAGTCATAAACCCGACTGTGTTCAAGGAATCTACCTAAGACGCTTCGCACCTTGATGTTTTCGGAATAGCCTTCGACGCCTGGTCGCAATGAACAAATTCCGCGCACCAAGATATCGACCTTGACTCCTGCTTGGGAAGCTCGATAAAGCGCATCAATGATGGTTTCATCAACAATTGAGTTGCACTTAAAGCGGATGTGGCCTTGTTTGCCCGCTTTAACATGTTCAATTTCGCGTTCAATCCGGGAAACCAAGCCAGTGCGGAGGCCCTTTGGTGCAACTATCAATCGGTTGTACTCGCCTTGAACACCGTAGCCACTTAAGTGATTGAACAAGCTGGCTACATCGTCTCCGATTTTCGGATCGGTAGTTAACAGGCCGTAATCCTCGTAATGGCGAGCAGTTTTTGGATTGTAGTTTCCAGTTCCAATGTGGACATAACGATTAAGTTTGCCGCCATCATTTCGAACTACTAAGCAGAGTTTGGCGTGAGTTTTTAGACCAACGATTCCGTAAACAACGTGCACGCCCGCTTCTTCAAGCTTTCGAGACCAGTCGATATTGTTTTGTTCATCGAATCTGGCTTTGATTTCAACAACTGCCAAAACTTGCTTGCCCATTTCGGCTGCATTGATAAGTGCATCGACGATAGGTGAGTCACCGGAGGTTCGGTACAAGGTTTGCTTGATGGCTAGGACGTTTGGATCATTCGAGGCTTGCTCGAGGAACAGCTGCATGCTGGTTGAAAATGAATCGTACGGATGATGCAGCAAAACTTCGCGGTGACGCATGACATCTAAAATGTCTGGCGCTGAGGAACTTTCAACCTCAGCAAGAGCTGTGCTGGTTCGGGCGACGAATACTGGAGCCTTTAAGTCATCTCTATCCAAACGAGTGAATTCTAAAAAGGACTCGTGATCAAGTGGTCCGCTTAGACGGAAAACTTCATTTTGACTAACACCGAGTTCGCTGACAATCAGGTCTAGGACGTGAGAGTCGATCGAGTTTTCTACTTCTAGGCGAACTGCAGGTCCAAATCGTCGTCGCATAAGTTCACGCTCAAGGGCTTGGAGCAAGTTTTCGGCGTCGTCTTCTTCAACATCAAGTTCTTCGTTACGAGTTACCCGGAATGCATGAGTCTGCATAACTTCCATGCCAGGAAATAGTTTGTCCAAGTGTCCAGCGATGACATCTTCGAGTGGAACAAATCTTTGGCGTGAAACTTCAATGAATCTTGGTAATGATGGTGGAACCTTAACGCGGGCAAATAGTTCGTTTCCAGCACCAGGATTCTTGACCACAACAGCCAAGTTAAGAGACAGACCAGAAATGTATGGGAATGGGTGTGATGGATCTACCGCAAGGGGAGTCAGTACTGGGAACACTTGCTCATCAAAAAGCGTGGACATATCCTGACGTTCATCGCTAGTTAATTCTTCCCAACGCAGGATTTCAATTCCACTGGCAACTAGCGCGGGAAGTACTGAGTCATTAAAAGCTTTGGAAGCCTGCTTCATTGCTGCGTAACTTTCAGCAAGTACGGCATTATGAACTTCGGTTGGAAGCATGCCAGAAATTGTTTTCTTGGCCATGCCGGTGGCTAGTCGTCGTTTAAGTCCAGCTACTCGAACCATAAAGAACTCATCTAGGTTGCTGGCGAAAATCGAAAGATACTTAACGCGCTCAAGAAGTTCCATATCTTGATCCTGCGCCAACTCCAAAACACGTTGGTTGAATGCAAGCCAAGATAGCTCGCGATCGAGGAATCGATCGCTAGGTAGCGCAGTAGCCAAAGGGGCTGATTGGGAAGTATCAGTCATAACGGCGTAAGCCTTACATACTTAGGTAAACAACTCCTAAATCAGGTTTTACAGAAGGTGAACAATTGACCCAAAAGTGGGATGATTTAGCGGTGTCGAGACAAATAGTGGTTATGGGATCAGGGGAAACCAGCCCAACCATGGTTACCCCACACCAGCAAATTCTGGCCTCGATGGGCAAACTTGACCGCCTAAAGCTCACTATTTTGGACACCCCATTTGGATTTCAAGAAAATGCGGATGATCTGACTGAGAAGTTAATCGACTTCTTTTCCCACTCTGTGGGTGCCACTCCGAAAGCCATTTCGTTGCGTAATGCATCGGTTGCAGGCGCAGCTCTTGGCGAGGCAGTGAACTCGATACGGGAATCAGATTGGCTATTTGCTGGGCCTGGTAGTCCTTCATACGCTTTGAAGGTTTGGCACGAACTCGGAGTTAGCCCGCACTTCGATGAAGTATTAGTAAATGGAACTGTTGTGCTTGCATCTGCTGCCGCACTTACTGCTGGTTCACATACGATCCCGGTTTATGAAATGTACAAAGTTGGCGACGAACCACACTGGTTGCCAGGTTTGAATTTAATTGAACGTCACACTGGAATGCCAGCGGCAATCATTCCGCACTACGACAATGCAGATGGCGCAAATCATGACACTCGATTCTGTTACATCGGTGAACGTCGCTTACGCGTTATGGAATCACTTCTGCCACCAGAAGTTTTCATTATTGGTGTCGATGAGCACACTGGAATTCGTTTTGATTTAGAAACGCGAACTGCACAGGTATTTGGTCGTGGCACAATGACGATTCGTCACCATGGCGAATCTTGGACTGTTGCTTCTGGCGAGACTGCAACTTTCGAAGAAATCATTTCCCATACTGGTAGCACCATCGTGCTTGGTGAACCAGCACCTTTGTTTAAAGTTGATCCGCACCAGGTCGAAGAGTTACTTGATGCCGGAAAAGTTAGTGATGCAGTCGATGCACTTTTGAATCTTGACGAACTTGATCGCGATACCGAGACTCGGGCAGCGGTACACTCGCTAGTTACGCGATTGGGTCACATTGCGGCAAGTCCAAAAGTCGACATCATGTCTGTTGTAGGCCCATACATTGATGCCTTGCTTGAAGCGCGGCAAGCCGCTCGTGCTGGCGGTCGCTGGGATGATGCCGATGCAATTCGCGATCATTTGATGGAATTGAAAGTGACAATTAAAGATTCCAAAGATGGATCTAGTTGGGACATTGAGTCCTCATGACTCCTGGGCCGATTGCATTAGTTGGCTCCGGCGAGTATTTGCCGATCATGCAAGACGTTGAGGCCAAGTTAATTGCTGGACGAAATCCAAAGTATGTGCAGATCCCGACTGCTGCTGCCCCAGAAGGCGAATCTTCACTTCACCACTGGATCACGTTAGGCAAAGCACAGGCAGATCGAATTGGCGTGGAAGCCGTTTCGATCATTGCGCATGATCGCAATGATGCAGATGATCCGAGACTGGCAGAACAAGTTAAAGGTGCTGGCTTGATTTATCTGTCTGGTGGAAATCCGACGTTTTTGGCAAATACTCTGCGCGAAACTTTGTTATGGAAAGAAATTGAAAGTGCTTGGCGCGATGGCGCAGCACTTGCTGGATGCAGCGCTGGCGCAATGGCTTTAGCTGATCACATACCTGCGCTGCGATTACCGACTCACACTGCAACAAATGGACTTGGCTTATTGCCACACATCCGAGTCCTGCCACACTTCGACAAAATGTTTGCTCGCATCCCAGATTTCATGACCCGGTTTATGAAGGTGCCAGACGGCGTAAGCGTTGTTGGAATCGATGAAGACACTGCAATTGTTGGTGGACCATTTGAGTGGGAAGTGCAAGGGCGCCAGTCAGCTTGGCTGTTTGTTGATGGTCATCGTAAAGAATTCAAGTCTGGTCAGACTTTAGTTACACCGAAGATTTAGCTATACAGATGACTTACGGAACATAACGTCGGTGTCCCAATGGGCAAAGCCCAAGGACTCATAGAGCGAAATTGCCGCTTTGTTGTCTGCATCAACATAAAGCATTGCTGCCGGCAAACCCTTTGAACGCAAATGTTCTAATCCTCTGATGCTGAGAAGCTTTGCTAACCCAGTGCCACGTAGCTCTGGTGAGATACCGAGTACGTAAATTTCTCCAATTTCGGAATGCCCATGACTGCCTGCGCCACCATGAACTTTGGTCCAGTGGTAGCCGACCATTACGTCGGATCCCGTTTGTTCTTGAGTTGCAATTAGGAATCCAGCTGGATCAAACCATTGCTCAGACATACGAACTGCTAAATCCTGAGCCGACATTCGACCTTGCTCTGGATGATCGGCAAACACTGTGGCATTGAGGTCCAGCCAAGATTGTTCATCGATTCCAACTTGGAATGGTCTAACTGTGATTCCGGTTGCATCATTGGCTTTTGGAAGCGGCGCAAAAAGTGAACGCCGCATTTGCCAAAGCTCGCGGGTTTTTGCAAACCCAAGTTTCGCAGCCAAGCTGTAAGCGCTGGTTAATTCACCATGCGCCCATAGTCGCATTCTTGGATCATCTGATTTTGCGATCGCTGCTTCTACTAAGGCTCGGCCAACACCTTGCCTTCGATTTTCTGGGTGCACGACAACTTCCACTACTGATCCGGCAACCGCATCAGTTTGATCTAGGTGTAAGTAGCCAATGATTTTTCCAGAATCTGAGGTTGCGACTAAATGTTCATCTGCATCGTCGCCACCATGGTGCAAGTGGATCAAGACATGTTCTGAAAGAGGTGCCATCTCATCTATTGCGGCAGCAGCAAATGCCAGCTGCATAACTTCTTCAGTTTGGATTTCAGATAACCGAGTTAAAACCGAGACTTCAAATGACATGGATCAGACAAGAACTTCGTGGGACTCATTGTCAGTTACTGGAGTTGTTACGTAGCGATAGCCAACATTGCGTACTGTGCCAATTAGGTTTTCGTTTTCAGGTCCGAGCTTTGCGCGTAGGCGGCGAACGTGTACGTCAACTGTTCTGGTGCCACCGAAGTAGTCATAACCCCAAACTTCGCGAAGCAGTTGGTCACGAGAAAAAACTCGACCAGGGTGTTGCGCTAAGAACTTAAGCAATTCGAATTCTTTGAAAGTTAGATCAAGAGTTCGGCCCCGAAGCTTTGCGGAGTAGGTTGACTCGTCAATTGAAAGTTCGCCCGCTTTGATCTCACTGCTGGATTCGAAACCATTAGGTGCTTCAACTTTTGTGGTGGCAAGTCGAATGCGAACTTCAATTTCTGCTGGGCTCGCATCAACTAACAAAACGTCAGTTAGACCCCACTCGTGATTGACAGCCGCCAAGCCACCTTCAGTAGTAATCAGAATTACTGGTGATGTGTTGCCTGTGGTCTCCAAGAGTCGACACAAACTGCGAACTGCAGGTAGATCAGTACGACCGTCAATCAAAATGACATCTACCTCTGGAGCAGTGATTAATGCAGTTGGTTCCGGCGACATCACCTTTATGTGATGGCTCAAAAGTTCTAGACCTGGCAGAACTGCACTAGATGGTGTGAGCGCACGGGTGAGTAATAAGACCTGGGCCATTACTTCACCTACTTATATAGTCGCTCTCCATAAGTCTAGAGCAGAACCGAAAGGGCTTGAATTGGCTTTATTTACTTAAAGAATCTAGACATTAACCAAGTCAGTGACAGCAGCAGTTAGCTCTGCCTTCTTTGGCACGCCAGTAGCCCGGAAATGTACGGTTCCAGATTTATCAATAATCAAAGTGGTCGGAGTTCGGGTGATTCCATAGGTCTTTACTAGATCCATATGTTCAACAACATCAAGTTCAATGTGGCAGATTGCCGGGAAGCTGTTGGTGACCTCATCGAGAAGTTTGTTGGTTACTCGGCAAGGTTGGCAGAACTCAGAAGAGAACTGCAGGAATGTTACCTGGGGTGGGTGATCGTGATCCAGGTGTAAGTGTTCAGAAAGTCCTTGAAGTGGCGGCACGATTTCTTCGCGGAGTTTGCCATCGCTTACCTTCCGGTAAACCCCGAAAGCCACAGAGAGCGCAAGAACGGCAAGCAGAACATAGGCACCGCTCGACATCCGCACTCCTTATTAATTAGGTAGTACGAACTTAGGCGAATCTTGAACTTTCGCCAACTTGGTGTCTTACTGCGAGGCTTTTGCAATAACCAGTTACGAGCCTGCGGTTGTTTGGAACCTGACCTATGGTTGGGGCATGTCAGGAACCACAGTTCTTATCAAGCGCCGAGTCGTTGATTACGGCCGCCTTGGTTCCTCGATGTGTATGTGCGCTTGATCCTGCAGTCCTTATAGCGGCTGCCACGTAATCAAAGCCAAGCTAATTCGGAACTGAAAAGGAAATCTAATGAGCAAGCAAATCGATCCACGCGGACCACGTTTTGGTGCTGCCATCACAACTGTTGTTCTGGCTGTAATTTTGCTGACGATTCCAACAAGCGTTGCAACAGTGCTGTTGGGAATTCAAACAGTTGTGTTTGCGCTGGGCGCTTTCGTGGGATTGCACGCTCAGCCTTATGGAATAATTTACCGCAAGTTAGTGCTGCCTCGAATTGCAAAGCCAACAGCCTTAGAAGCAGTTGAGCCACCGCAGTTCGCGCAGTTCGTTGGATTTCTTTTTGCAGCAACCGGCCTAATCGCGCTTCTTGCTGGCGCTGA
>WLGZ01000032.1 GCA_009702945.1 Actinomycetota bacterium
CAGGAATTATGTTCAAAGTTAGGGCTGTTTGTTTTGTTGTTAACTTTGGTGCCGCGTAGTTAAAGAGCAAGAATGGCAAGGTAGTTCCTATAACACCAGCAAGCACCGCAATGTAGAAATAACTACCTACCGATTGCGGAGTTGCTATCTCGGTCTGAGTTGCAAACAAAACGACAATTGAGAAAAAGCTAGCTGAAGTCATTTGGCCAAGAGTCAGAGCGATTGTGTTGACTTCTGATTTCAATCTGCGCATAAACAATCCATAAATCGCACCGCATAAACCCACACCTAAAAATGCAAGAGCTCCGACCAATCCAGCGGAAACTGAAAGTCCAAGGAAGGTTACATATTGGCCAGCGGTTTCTGGATTACTGGCCTGTCCCGCGATACCAACGATGATCGCGCCTGATACGCCAACTAACAATGCAATTACAGACCAAAGCGATAACTTCTCGCGCAGAAATATTGCTCCTCCGAGCGCAAGGAAGATTACTTCACTCGACATCAAGATAGCGCCAGTTGTAACAGTTCCGTACTGCCAACCAATGTTGCCCAATAGATATGCCAAGCCTGGCTGGATTAGACCAAACGGAAGTGCCAGTTTCCAAGGCACTTGGCGAAGTGCCTTGCGAAGCGAGGGAATACCTAACGCGACGAGGAAGAACAGCACAAGACCACTAATTATTTCGATTACAAAAAATGAAACGGGATCTATGTAGTCAATTGCAATGTCAGCGATTGGATTACCCACGCCCCAGCTGACCATCGCCAGCATCATGGCAATTAGGTATTTATTAGCGTGCAACATGGATCAAGTATCTCGGAAAATCAACTAGTTAATGAAACCTGAACTAGTCAGCAAAAATCTGCTTGGCAATAACCATTCGCATGATGTCATTTGTGCCTTCGCCAATGCTCATTAATGGGGCATCGCGATACAGACGCTCAATTTCATACTCAGTTGAATAGCCGTAGCCACCATGAACCTGCATAGCTCGAAGTGAGTTCTGAATTGCAACTTCGGAGGCAAATACCTTGGCTTGAGCTGTCTGCAAATCAACGCGCTTACCTTGATCAGCCTCAGAGGCTGCCCAATAAGTAAGTAGGCGAGCAGCTTGCAAGTCAGTTGCCATGTCAGCAATCTTTAGCTGAATAGCCTGGAACTCAGAAATGCTCTTGCCAAAAGCCATACGCGACTTTGCATACTTAACAGCCTCTTCGTAAGCACGAGCTGCAATACCAACCGAGCGAGCTGCAATGTTTAGGCGACCGGTCTCAAGCGCAGAAAGCACCTGCTGCATACCGCGACCTTCAACACCTCCAAGAAGATTCTCAACAGGTACTCGGACTTCATCAAGGATGACTTCGCAAGACTCTGGACCTTTGTAGCCCATTTTTGGAATGTCTTTACCGATTGTGAAACCAGGAGTTCCAGCATCAATAAGCAGCACTGACATTCCTTTATGACGAGGATCTGCCTTTGGGTCAGTTTTAACAAGTACTGGAAGTGGGTCAGCGTGACGGGCGTTGGTAATCCAAGTCTTGGAGCCACGCACTATGTAATGGTCGCCATCAAGAGTTGCAGTAGTTGTGATTCCTTGCAGGTCGGTTCCAGCACCTGGCTCAGTTAGACCAAGTCCACTGCGACGAGCACCAGTTGCTAACTCAGGCAGATATTTTGCCTTTTGCTCAGGAGTGCCGTGCTTGGAAATTATGAAGCAAGCCATGGAGTGCGATCCCAAGATTCCGGCTACACCCATCCAGCCACGGGATAGTTCTTCGAAAACAATGGAGAACGTTGTCATGTCAACGCCAAGGCCACCGAACTCTTCTGGAATTGTCATTCCAAAAAGTCCCATTTCCTTCATGTGCTCAACGATGGCAGTTGGGTATTCGCCCGAATGTTCCATGTCGCGAGCAACCGGAATGATTTCCTTATCAACGAAGGCGCGAATAGCTTCTTGGAAATCTTTCTGGTCTTGCGTTAACTGAATTGTCATTAATTGGCCTCAAGGAATTCTTTAAGAAGTGCATCGAATCGGATGCGCTGTTCTTTACCCGCGATTACATGTGATGCATCTGGCCATGTGATGCCGATGCAGTTTGGAATCAAGTCTTCAATCACTTGGGTGTGACGCGCGGTGGTAATTGAATCTTGAAGTGCATGCAACACAAGCGACGGAGTTTTGATGTGTGGCAGGCGCTCACGGGAATCGTGGATGTTGCAAGCATGGACGTAACGCTCATGTGCAGCAAGGTTTCCGTTTAAGTCTGCCCAAGTGCCGTTGTCGCCTAATAAGCGATCGCGGTTTTCGTTGTAGAAATCTCCTGGGAAGGAAAATGATGCAACGAACTTCTGGAAAGCGTAGAAGCCAGACTCTTGATGCATGGTTGTCATGCTGTCTAGTTGGTCAACCATGATTGGATCTGCATAAGCCCAAGTTCCGGTCATTACTAATGAGCGAGCTAAGTCTGGACGCGCGTAAGCGAGCTCTTGTCCGATGCAGGCACCCATGCCGACCATGCCAACAATGTGAACGTTGGTCCAACCAAGATGATCAAGAAGCTGCGCTAAGTCATCAGCGAATAATTGCATTGTTGCTTCACGTGTGTAGTCGTCAGTGCTATCGCGCATACCGCGGTAGTCAAAGGTCAATACTTCGTACGTTTCAAATAAGTAACGCGGCGCATCTTTTTGTTTGCCATGACAAAAAGTTCCCCAGCCGCCCATAACGACTGCTTTATCTGCTCCCGGAATACCGGAAACTTCGTAATACATTGAATGGCCATTTACATCTAACGTCGGCATGAAAGCTCCAGGATCGAGGGGTCAATTACTCCAAATGTATACAAAGTTGGGTTTTTTGGCTCAAAAACCCAATAACTGCGTTGCCAAATGTTCCTTTTGGACACAAAATGTACATTCTCTAGGACAAAGTGAGGTTTTCACACTAAGTTTCAGAGAAACGCTTTGTGTGGATCTGTGTCCATACTGCCTAGATTGCGATTTGAAACCGGAAGGAGTTCCCAAGTGGATCTCGGAGTATTTTTACCAATTGGCAATAATGGTTGGCTGATCTCAACCACGTCGCCGCAATACAAGCCATCTTTCGAATTGAACGTTGAATGTGTTCAGCGCGCTGAAAAGTATGGTTTTGAATTTGCACTGTCAATGATCAAGCTTCGTGGCTTTGGTGGACAGAGTGAATTCTGGGATTACAACTTGGAATCCTTTACCTTGATGGCAGCACTTGCTGCAAAGACAGAAAAGATCAAACTTTTCGCATCAACAGCAATTCTTACTTTGCCACCAGCGATTGTCGCTCGAATGGCAACAACAATTGATTCCATCGCACCAGGTCGTTTTGGCGTAAACATCGTGTCCGGTTGGGCAAAGGGTGAATACGATCAAATGGGTCTATGGCCAGGAGACGAATACTTCGGCTACCGCTACGAATACTCCGAAGAGTACGTACGCGTTATGCAGGAACTTTGGACCAAGGGATCATCTGACTTCAAGGGTCAGTTCTTCAAGATGGATGACTGTCACATGTTGCCAAAGCCATCTTCAAAGATTCAGCTTGTAGCTGCCGGTCAGTCAGAGCGCGGTATGCGTTTCTGTGCTGAGTACGGTGACTACCAGTTCATTCTTGGTACTGGCGTAAACACACCAAAGGCTTTCGCCCCAAGTGCTGAACAGCTTGTTCGCGCAACTAAGGAAACTGGCCGCGACGTCGGTGCCTTCGTTCTGTTCATGGTTATCGTTGATGAAACAGACGAAAAGGCCATGGCTAAGTGGAAGCACTACAACGCTGGCGCAGACGCTGGCGCATTGTCATGGATGGCTGGCCAGGCTGCTGCAGACGTTAATGCAGACGGTTCCGGAACTGCCGCCAACATCGCACTTCCAGAAGGTGCAATCAACTTCAACATGGGAACACTTGTTGGCTCGTACGCCTCAGTTGCTCGCATGCTTGATGAAGTTGACACCGTTCCAGGCGTTAAGGGTGTCATGTTGACATTCGATGACTTCGTAACTGGCATGGATATCTTCGGTACAAAGGTTCAGCCTTTGATGAAGACCCGCGTTGGCAAGTAATACCTCTCGTTAAAAAACGAGCACCTGCAGATGCAGGTGCTCGTTTTTTATTGTCTAAATTTTATTCAGGATCTGGTTGGCCAAGGATTTCTTCTCGAGCTGCAAGTACGTGAGCGCGCATAACGCTCGATGCCCAAACTTCATCTCCGGCTTTCATGGCATTAACAATCTCACGGTGATGGTGCAGACTTCGCTGTAGCGCTTCTGGGGAATAAACCTTGTAAGTCTGCATCACGATTGGTACGTGGATCAAAGTTTCGATCAATAGTCCAAGTCGAGTTGAATTCGACATCTCAATTATCTTGCCGTGGAAAATTCGGTTTCGAGCAGCTAGTGCTGGCAATCGCGTTTCCGAAGAAAGATCTGTCTCGGCTAACTCTTCCATTTCAGTGCAAATGTTTTCTAGGAACTCAATTTCTGCAGCTGAGGCACGGGGAGTAGCTAGTTCGCAAGCATGCGATTCAAGAATGGAACGAAGGTCGAAAATTTCGCGCAGATCATGAACGTCCCACTCTGCAACTCGCGCACCTCGGTTTGGTGAAACATCTACTAAACCTTCAGCTGCTAATCGACGTAAAGCCTCGCGCACCGGAGTGCGTGAAATGCCCATGCTGACAGCAAGATCTTCTTCGACCAATCGCTCTGAGTTGGAGAGCTCGCCATTTAGGATGGCAGTTCTAATCTGTTCGTAAACCGTAGTTGCGATCTTTGCCATACTGTTTGCTCCCGAAAGCTATTGGCTATCTACGTGACCAAGTTGCGAATTGTTCAACCTGGCGCCCGACAGTCTCAAGGTTACTTCGTGCACCCTCATCATCTGTGGTTCCATCAGCAGAAAACTTCGTGAATGAGGCATTGATTGTGGCGCCAAGGGGAGTTGGCCAAGCGCGAAGAGCGTGAGCAACTACTCGGATTTGCAACAAAGTCGTTGCGGTTGCTTGCCAACCGTATGCAACAGCAATGCAGCCAACTGCCATGCCGTCTAAGTAAACCCGTGGACCTTCGCGAAGATCTTCGATGTAATCCAAAGCGTTCTTGATCATTCCGGACATGCCACCGTGGTAACCAGGTGTGCTGATCATCAAGCCATCAGCTGCCGCGACTGCTTCAAGAAACTTCTTGGCATTGTCGCTGCGATCTGGAGTTTCGGTGTCATAGATCGGGAACATTAGATCGCGGCCAGTTATGTAAGTAACTTTTGCGCCCGCACCTTCGGCGCCACGACCGGCAACCCGAAGTGCTTGTTCACTTGAAGAACCTGGGCGAGTGCTGCCACCAATTGCAAGAATGTTGATTGTCACAACTAAGCTCCTGATTTTCCAGCTGCAACCCAGCCAGCAACTTGCGCTAACTGACGGCCCTGCACGAAGCAGGCCTTAAGTGAATCTTCATCTGGGACTGAACCCTTGCGTGAAACGTGTGAGGCGCCGTATGGATTTCCAGAAACTTTGCTCACGTGCTCGTCACCATAACCAAGCGGCATGATCAATGAACCCCAGTGGTAAAAGTGATTGTTGATTGCCAAGGTTGTTGACTCAAGGCCGCCATGTGCAGTTGAAGCAGTTGTGAATGCTGTACCAACTGTGTTCACAAGCGCACCCTTGAACCAAAGTCCACCAGTTGTGTCTAAGAAAGATTTAAGTTGCGATGCTGGTCCACCAAAGCGAGTTGGACTACCTAGTGCAATACCGTCGGCCCATTCCAAATCATCAAGAGTTGCAAGTGGCTCATTAGCCATTTCATCAAAGTGAGCCTGCCATTTTGGATTACTGGCAATTGCGTCTGCTGGCGCAGTTTCAGCAACGCGGCGAACTCGAACTTCGGCGCCTACGCTTGCAGCACCTTCACCAATGGCATTAGCCATGGCTGCAATATTGCCGGTTGCGGAGTAATAGACGATTGCAATGTTGGTCATTTTGTTTCCTTAGCTGGGAATTGGCCGGCGCGGCCAACTAATCCTGGGGCATCTTTTTCAAGTGCTTTAGATAACCATGATGCCGTACTTACTAGCGCGTCATGATTTAGGCCAGTGATGACGCCCGAACGCTCAAGCATGTAGTTCAAATCTTCAGTGGCAATGTTTCCAGTTGCATTAGGCGCAAACGGACAGCCACCAAATCCACCAACACTGCTGTCGAAGCCAACAAAACCAGCTTCTAAACCAGCAAGCGCGTTGGCATAACCGTTGTTACGAGTGTTGTGAAGGTGAAGGCGCATTGGCTCAGTTGCAAAGCGCTCTCGTACTGCGTTACCCAAAGCGCGAACCTGCCAAGGCACGCCAACGCCGATGGTGTCAGCCAAGCCAACTTCAGCCAAGTGAAGTCCAACCATGCCATCAAGTACGCGAGCAACTTGATCAGTTGGAACTTCGCCTGCGAATGGACAGCCAAATGCCACAGCAACAGTCATTGTTAATGGAACGTTTTCTTCCTTGCAAACATCAGAAACTTCTTTAGCCAGAACCAACATCTCGGCAACAGTTACATTCTGATTAGCAAGACTCATCTCGTCGGTACCTGGAATAACTAAATGAACTTCATCTACTTTGCTATCAAGCGCCCGTTCTAGGCCCTTACGGTTCAAAATCAAACCAGAGTAAGAAACTCCATTACCGCGAGGCAGTCCAGCCATAACCTCTTCGGCATTAGCCATCTGGGGAACTCGAGTCGGGTGCACAAAGGCCACGGCCTCAATCCGCTTAGCTCCGGCATTGCACAGTTGGGTGATCAAGTCAATGCGCTGATCTACCGAAAGTGGGATTTTTTCATTCTGAAGGCCATCTCGGGGAGAGACTTCAATAATGGAAATATCGTTGCGAGGAGTGGGTATTGTGGCGGTCATAGGCCTATTCTCGTACGAGATGGTATACAAGTCCACCTGAATCGGGATATGGATTTCCCTGATTTATCGGGTTTTTTAGAATTTGAGTGGCAAATACGTTAAATTTTGTATACAAATAGAGCAGCCAATCGAAAAGGATTAATTGTGACTGGACCACTAAGTGACCTACGACTTGTTGAACTAGGTCAATTACTAGCCGGACCTTATTGTGGCCAGCTCTTGGGCGATTACGGCGCGGAAGTCATCAAGATTGAAGATCCAAAGCGCGGCGACCCGCTTCGCGATTGGGGTCAAGAAAAAGCACACGGCAAGTCACTTTGGTGGCCGATTGCTGCTCGTAACAAGAAGTGTGTGACGGCAGATCTACGCACACCAGAAGGTCAGCAGATCGTAAAAGAACTTGTTGAACAATCCGACATGTTGCTAGAAAATTTCCGACCAGGAACTCTTGAGCGCTGGGGACTTGGTTATGACGTTTTGTCCAAAATCAATCCAGGCCTAATTTTGATTCGCGTCAGTGGCTACGGACAAACCGGACCTTACGCACCACGACCAGGCTATGCATCAGTTGGTGAAGCTATGGGTGGACTTCGTTATGTAATCGGTGAACCAGATCGCATGCCAGCTCGCGCCGGAATTTCACTTGGTGATTCATTGGCCGCAACTTTTGCAACGCTTGGCGCATTGGCTGCGCTTCACTCGAAAGAAAAGACTGGTAAAGGCCAAGTTATCGATGCTTCGATTTATGAATCAGTAATGGCTTACATGGAGTCATTAATTCCGGAATGGGCCATTGGCGGTTACCAACGCGAGCGCACCGGTTCAGTTTTGCCGAAGATTACTCCAAGTAACGTTTACCCAACTAAGTCAGGCGAAATGCTTTTGATCGCCGCAAACATGGACACAGTATTTAAACGTCTTGCTCATGCAATGGGTAAGCCAGAACTTGCTGATGATCCAAAGTATGCAACTCACATTGCACGCGGCGACAACACCGCCGAGCTAGATGCCATGATTGGCGACTGGAGTCGGACCTGGGAAATGAAGGACTTGATCAATCACTTGATCGAAGAAGAAGTTCCGCATGGCTTGGTTTACACCGCAAAAGACATGATTGCCGACCCACATATTCAAGCTCGTGAGTCGATTATCAATGTTGATGTTCCTGGCGTTGGCGAATTCCCAATGCAAAACATCTTCCCGTTCTTCTCAGATACCAAGCCATCAATTCGTTGGAGTGGCCCAGCCCATGGCGAGCACACTGACGAAGTTTATGGAGATCTACTTGGTTACGACGCAGCGAAGTTAGCTGACTTACGCGCCAAGGGAATCATTAAGTAACTCGCTCTAACTGAGATTTACTTGTACATCCAGGAATAGATTTCTGGACGACGATCGTTCCAAACTGGCCAGTCTTTGCGCGCCTGCGCAAGTAACGACATGTCGAGTTCCGCATGA
>WLGZ01000033.1 GCA_009702945.1 Actinomycetota bacterium
CACTATTCAAAGTGCTGTAAGCACAGCCCTAAGAGCTATCCAAGTGGCCAAGATCAGTGCTCAAGTGGCAGCTGACAAAGTGATACTCGCAAATGAACCAATTCATGGAAAGCAGTCTTGGACTCTGCCAATCGAAATAGATGCCTTCGAAAAGACGGATTCCGAGATCATCGAGTTTTTGCAGAACTGGAATCACAAAATCTCTGGCTCATCCATAGTGAGTCACATTGAAAGCAACATTGGAATGGGTCGCGACCAAACTTTCTATTCAGATTTGCTTGGCAATGAGATCTCGCAGCAGCGTGATCGAATTTCTGCGGCCTTAACTGCGATACATGTAAGTGACTCTGGCTTCGAAGACATGCGAACCTGTGCACCGCCGGCCGGACGCGGGTGGGAGTACTTAACTGGCACTGGCTGGGATTGGGAATCTGAAATAGCGCGGATTCCGGAGTACTTGGATGAAAAAGTTAAATCGCCTTCGGTTACACCAGGTGCTTGGGATCTCGTGATCGATCCAACTAATCTTTGGCTAACTATTCACGAGTCCATCGGTCATGCCACAGAACTGGATCGAGCTTTAGGTTACGAAGCAAACTACGCTGGCACTTCGTTTGCGACTATCGATAAATTGGGCAGCTTCAAGTATGGCTCCCCCATCATGAATGTCACTGGGGATCGAACTTCAAACCATGGACTATCAACCGTTGGCTATGACGACGAAGGCGTGGCAGCCCAAAAGTGGGATTTGATCAAGGACGGAATCTTGGTCGGGTATCAAACGGATCGCTCAATCGCTAGCAAGATCAAGATGGACCGATCCAACGGATGTGCATTTGCCGATTCCGCGCTGCATTCACCGATTCAAAGAATGCCTAACGTTTCACTTCAACCTGGAACTGAGGATTTGACGACAAAAGACTTGATTTCAAACGTCGAGTCCGGAATCTACATTGTTGGCGACAAGTCTTGGTCGATCGATATGCAGCGCTTCAATTTCCAGTTCACAGGACAGAGGTTCCACGAAATCAAAAACGGTGAGATTGTTGGGCAACTTAAAGATGTGGCTTATCAATCTAAGACACCAGACTTTTGGGCTTCGATGAGACAGCTAGGCGGAGCCAGTACATATCTACTAGGTGGTGCCCTCAACTGTGGAAAAGGTCAGCCTGGCCAGGTTGCTCCAGTTAGTCACGGTTGTCCATCAGCCACATTTACCAAAATTAACGTTCTGAATACTCGAGATGAGAGTGCGAAATGAGCGAGATTTCATTACCGGATGCCGTTGAAGTTGCATTGGAATTTCTTGGTAAAGATGGTGGCGTAGTAATAGGTGGAAACAGCGCAACCAACAACTTACGGTGGGCTAATTCTGCGTTAACAACCAATGGCGACTCGATTGATCAAACCCTGTCTATTTCCGCATTCGTTTCCATGTCTGGCGGCGTTGCTACCGGAATGTCGAGTGGTCAAATCCGCAGTCGAGATGATGTCGAAGCCCTAGTAGCAGCCAGTAAAGCGTCTGCAGTCTCGGCCGGACCTGCAGTTGACGCCATGGAGTTGGTGCCTGGACCAACTGACAAGAACTTTGCAGCTGCTGCTTTAACTTTGGATGTTTCGGAAATCTCGCATGTAGCAGGTGGATTAGCTGAGGTTTTTGCAAATCGCGAGCAAGAATTTTTCGGCTACGCTGAACAATCCCTTGATACGACCTATGTAGGCACATCTAGTGGAACTCGCATGAGATATTCCGAGCGAACTAGTCGCTTTGAATTGTGCGCAAAGAGCCATGACCGTAAGCGCTCTGCTTGGTCAGGTCAGGGTGGCACGTCATTGACGGATGTGTCTATCGGTAATCACTTGTCTGACGTAACTCAAAAACTACAGATCCAAAACAACCAAATTGTTACCGATGCCGGACGTCATCGCGTCACACTCTCACCTAGCGCTGTCTCTGATCTATTGATCTACATGCTCTGGAGCTCGGCTGCACGAGATGCTGCCGAAGGACGTAGCGCGTTTTCCAACGTCAAGGGTGGAACGCGAGTTGGCGAGACACTTACCAAACGGAATCTGAATCTTGCGACTGATCCAAACTTAAAAGGTATCGAAACTTTTGATCGCGTTGTTAACTTAGGTTCCTCTGCATTAGGTAGCGCTTTTGACACTGGTATTGAAATCGGAAGAAGCGACATCATTACCGATGGTGTGTTGACCGCGCTTGGAAGCAGTCGACACGCAGCCCAGGAAGCCAAACTTCCCTTCACTCCCCTTACAGACAACATTTTGTTAGTTGATGCGTATGGAAATGGATCACTTGCAGAATTGGCTAGTCGAATGGGTGATGGCTTGCTGATTACTTGTCTCTGGTACATCCGGGAAGTTGATCCACAGAATTTGCTGCTGACCGGACTCACCCGTGACGGTGTCTATGTGGTATCCGGAGGTGAGGTAATTGGCGCAACGAACAACTTTAGATTTAACGAATCGCCAATCGACATGCTTTCAAGAGTTACTGACGCAGGCACGACAGTGCCGTGTCTACCAAGAGAATGGGCTGATTGGTTTTCGCGCGCTCAAGTGGCACCGCTAACCATTGAAGGATTTAACCTTTCAACTAAATCAGATGCGATTTAGGCATCTTCTAGTCGGTACCCGAGCTTCATTCCAACCTGAATGAAGGTGAGATCTCCGTCACGTAAGTTGCCGCGGATCTCGGTAACTTCAAACCAGTCAATGTGACGAGTAGATTGCGAAGCCCGCTTTAAGCCATTTCGGATGGCCTCATCGATACTTACTGGTGAAGTACCAACAATTTCGGTCAAAGCGTACGTTCTAGTGGTCATTTTGAGCTCCTGTGGAAATGCCAAACATGTAGTAACACCGTAGCCTAGAAGAGTCCGTCGAGCATCAGTAGGTAGCCATGAAGCAAGAGCCAGAGGTATTTAGTATCTCTAAGGTTGAAACTGGTTTAACTCAGGATCAATCTGGGCGGCAACGACGCTACTTAATCAGCATGGGCCTCCGCACTGCTTGTTTCGTAGGTGGGATCGCTGCTGAAGGCGTGCTGCGCTGGACGCTTATTGTGGGTGCAGTCGTTCTTCCATACTTCGCTGTCGTCATCGCGAATGCTGGCCGGGAACGTGGTGGCTGGGCAGGTTCTGGAGATTTCATCGCTCCAAGCAACGAAGCGATCGAGACTGGTCGCTCGTCTACTCTCTAATCAGGCACAATTGAATTCGTGAGTGTTTTTAAATTCCTTATAGCGCCAAGATGGATCGCTATTACGTTGGTCTGCATCTTTATGCTTCCAGCATTTCAAGCACTCTCAAACTGGCAATGGCACAGATTGCAAGACCGGCAAGCGGCGAATGTTCTGATTCAAGAACAGATCGATAAGGAACCTGTTGCTATTGACGAATTGGTCGTCACAGTTAATGGCGCAACGACTGTCCCCGATGAATTTCAATGGCGAACTATTGAAATGACCGGAGTTTGGCAGACCGAAAACCAGGTACTAGTCCGCAAAAAGAGTCTTGAGTCAGACTTGGGGTTATGGGTAGTTACTCCCCTTGAATTAGTTGACGGAACTATTGTGATGGTAAATCGCGGTTGGACTGCCGCTGCTAACTCCGCTGTTGATAGTCCAGTAGTTGCCGATGTTCCAACTGGAACTATCGAGGTACTTGGGCGACTGCGCGAGATCTCCTCACGAACCAAACCAGCGCCTACTGATTTACCTGATGGTCAAGTTGACCGAATTATTCCGCTTGAGATTGTCGACAGTCCAGAGACATTAAGTAACGCTTATGTTGAGATGACTGCCAGTCGCCCAGAATCAAAATCCTCAGACATTAGGACCCTGCCGGCACCCGAGGTAACGGAAGGCGCGCATAGGTCATACGCAATCCAATGGTTGTTCTTTGAGATCATGACAGTTATTGGCTGGATCATTCTGGTTCGAAACGAATTGAAAGAACAGCGCAAAATAAGTCTGAGCTAGCTCTTATCTTCTGCGAACTGACGATGATACAGATCTGCATAAACTCCACCAGTAGAGAGCAATTCCTCGTGCGTGCCTCGCTGAACAATCCGTCCATCATCAATTACTAAAATTTGATTCGCCTGACGAATCGTCGATAGTCGATGAGCAACCACAATTGAAGTTCGACCCTGTAGCGCAATTGCCAGCGCAGCTTGAACTGCGGATTCATTTTCGGAATCTAAATGTGCGGTAGCTTCATCCAGGACTACAACATCAGGAGCCTTAAGCAGTAATCGAGCAATTGCAAGACGCTGCTTTTCGCCGCCTGATAGTCGATGACCTCTATCGCCTACGACCGTATCGAGACCCTCAGGCAGACTCCGAATCATTTCTGCGATTTGGGCACTTTCACAAGCACTCCAGATTTCGATTTCACTCGCCTCGGTATTCGCGTAGAGCAAGTTGGCACGAATGGTGTCGTGATACATGTGAGCATCCTGCATAACAACACCAACGACGCGGTGAAGTGACTCTTGAGTTACATCTTTCACATCAACACCGGAGAGTTTTACTGAACCCGATGTTGCATCGTAGAGCCTTGGAATGAGTGCGCTTATAGTGCTCTTACCAGCGCCCGATGGTCCTACTAATGCAATCAAGTCACCCGGTGCAGCCTGGAATGAGATGTCAGTTAAAGTCATTTCCTCAGTTGCCCGTGACTCCGGCTGAGCAACAGACTCCAAACTTGCTAACGAAACTTCTGCCGCAGATGGGTACTTGAAATCAACATTGGAAAACTCAACGCTAACTCCCCCGCGATCTAATTCCTTGGCATCTGCCTTGTCTTTAACCATGGGTTGCAGGTCTAAGACTTCGAACACTCGTTCAAATGAAACTAGCGAAGTCATAATGTCCACTCGAACGTTCGCTAAGGCTGTGATCGGTCCGTAAAGACGACCTAACAACGCTGACAACGCCAGCAAAGTACCCAGAGTTAAAGTTCCGTTAATGACTGAAATGCCACCCATGCCGAAAACTAATGCTGTAGCCAGTGATCCAACTAGAACTATTGCAGTGAAAAACACGCTGTTCGACATAGCGATTCGAATACCCATACTGCGAACCGAATCTGCCTTTTCCGAGAACATTTCTGATTCGCGTTTTGGGGTTCCGAAGATTTTCATCAGTAGCGCGCCTGAAACGTTGAAGCGTTCTGCCATCTGAGTGCTCATTGCGGAGTTGAAATCAGCTTGCCGTCGAGTCAATTGCTGGAGACGGGTTCCCATCCAGCGAGCGGGAATCATAAAGAGCGGAAGTAAAAGCAACGAAGCCACTGTGATCTGCCAAGAAAGGACGAACATAGTTGCAGAGACAATTACCAAGCTAATGACGTTGCCGACTACGCCGCCCAGCGTCGAAGTGAATGCTCGCTGTGCTCCCATCACATCGCTGTTTAGTCGCGAGATTAAAGCGCCAGTTTGTGCGCGTGTAAAGAATGCGATCGATTGACGTTGCACATGGTCGAAAACCTGGGTTCGCATGTTGAAGATCAAACCTTCACCAATGGTTGACTGCATCCGACGACTCAATAAGCCAAGTGCTGCGCCCAGAATCGCTGTGATTGCAATACCTGCTGCGAGTAGCGCAACTAGTCGAGAATCCTTGTTCGGAATAGCTACGTCGACAATTTCCTTGAACAGCAATGGTTGAGCTACTACCAGCAGCGAATCGATGACTAGTAATGACAGATACGCAGCGATGTAGCCCCGAAACTCAGTTGCGTAAGTTAAAACGCGCTGGATAGTGCCATCAGCCAGAGTGGTTTTCTTTACTGATTTATCCTTTGTGAACCCTTGATACGCCGCCCAAGGATTTCCGCCATGCAAGCTCATGTATTCGCCTAGTTTCTTTGCTCGTTCTGAGTTTATCTGGTGTCGGGTATCGCAAAGCGAAATGCCGAAATTGAATTAAGCCAGCGAGATTAGGTCTAAGTAATCTTCATTCCAAAGATCTTCAACACCATCCGGCAAGAGCAAGACTCGTTCCGGCTGAAGTGCTGTAACTGCGCCCTCATCGTGCGTTACTAGGACTACCGATCCCTCATAGTTGTGTAACGCATCCAGAATTTCAGCGCGGCTTGCTGGATCAAGGTTGTTCGTGGGTTCATCTAAGAGCAGAACGTTCGCAGCAGATACCACCAACATGGCAAGGCTCAATCGAGTCTTTTCGCCACCAGATAGAACGCCAGCTGGTTTGGCAACTGCATCTCCAGAAAACAGGAATGATCCGAGTACATTACGTACTTGAGCGTCATTCATGTCACCTGAGGCAGACACCATGTTCTCTAGAACTGATCTCTGTGGATCAAGAGTTTCGTGTTCCTGTGCGTAGTAGCCAACTTTGAGACCATGGCCGGGCTGAATCTCTCCAGTGTCTGGAGTATCTACTCCCGCCAGGATTCGAAGTAATGTCGTCTTACCAGCACCGTTTAATCCGAGCACAACAACTTTGCTGCCTCGGTCGATTGCTAGATCAACGTCGGTAAAGATCTCCTGTGAACCATAGACCCGACTCAAGCCAGTTGCCATAAGCGGTGTTTTACCGCACGGTGCTGGAGTTGGGAATCGAAGCTTGGCAACTCGATCTGCCTGACGAACTGTTTCTAGACCACTCATCAATTTGTCTGCTCGTTTAAGCATGCTTTGCGCAGCTTTTGCTTTGGAAGCCTTCGCGCGCATTCGATCGGCCTGAGCCTGTAAAACTTGTGCTTGCTTTTCGGTATTTGCGCGTTCTCGCTTGCGGCGACGTTCATCAGTCTCGCGCGAATTTAAGTATTCTTTCCAACCTACGTTGTAGAGATCTAGTGTCTGGCGATTAGCATCCAGATAGAACACGCGATTAACTGTGGCTTCAAGAAGTTCAACATCGTGACTGATAACAACTAATCCCCCTTGATGATTAGCCAGAAAGCCACGTAGCCACACAATTGAGTCCGCGTCTAAGTGGTTAGTTGGTTCATCCAACAGCAATGTTTCCGAGCCGCTGAAAAGGATTCGAGCCAGTTCAATTCTGCGGCGCTGACCACCAGATAAAGTCCCAAGCGTTTGAGCCAGAATGTCTACGGTAAGACCAACACTGGCCGCAAGTGAGGCTGCCTCACTCTCAGCGGCATAGCCACCGGCGGTTTGGAATGATTCCTCGGCGCTGGCATACTTTCGCATCGCCTTATCTCGAACTTTTTCATCCTCGGAGCCCATGTCGATTTCACACTGCCGCATTCGCTTAATGAGGTCATCAAGGCCACGTGCGCTTAGGATTCGATCCATAGCAACGACATCTAAATCGCCAGTTCTAGGATCCTGCGGCAGATAACCAACTGACGCAGATGTTGCAATAACACCTTTTGCAGGCTGAACTTGCCCGGCTAGGACTTTAGTTAGAGTGGTTTTACCAGCACCGTTTCTGCCAACTAGTCCGACGCGGTCACCGCTATCTACGCGGAAAGTAGCTCCAGATAACAGCAGTTCGGCTCCAGCGCGCAATTCAATGTCAGTTGCTTGAATCACGGTGAAAGCAGGCCAATCTATAAGAGTGCGAGAACTCGCAAACTCAATGTTATCGCGAGAAACTACAGGTTAAAACCGAGCGCACGTAGCATTTCGCGACCTTCGTCTGTGATCTTGTCTGGACCCCATGGTGGCATCCAAACCCAGTTCAATTTGAAGTCAGAAACATGACCATCTAGTGCGGCACGAGTTTGATCTTCAATAACGTCGGTAAGGGGGCAGGCTGCAGAAGTAAGTGTCATGTCGATGGTTGCGATGTTTCCTTCATCGACGGTTACTGCGTAAACCAAACCAAGATCGACCACATTGATGCCAAGTTCAGGGTCTACGACGTCCTTCATTAATTCAAATACATCATCTTCTTGTAGCACGGTCATTAGTTTTGCTCCTTGTTTGATTCTGTAGAAATTTCAGATTCGTTGTTGTCGGTTCCGGCCTGATTTGCTGCATCTTTCCATGCCATCCATGCCAATAGTGCGCACTTCACTCGTGCTGGATACTGAGCCACACCCGCTAGCGCAATACCATCGCCAAGAATGTCCTCATCGGCTTCGACTGTGCGCTGCAACATAGCGATCAGGTGCTCAACTGCAGCTTCGCCGGACTCGAAATCCAGATTGTTTATCTGATCGA
>WLGZ01000034.1 GCA_009702945.1 Actinomycetota bacterium
TGAGGCATGACTCAATTTAATTTTGCCTTCAGTCACAACATAAAGGCGATCGCCTGGGTCACCTTCTTTGAAAAGATCTTGACCCTTTTTAATACTCTGCGGAACCATTGACTGCTTTAGCGCAGTGGCGGCTTCCTCGTCGAGGGCAGAAAAGAGCGGAGTGTCATGCAAATTACTATCAATCATTTCCAGCTCCTTTCTGCATTCTCGAATCTAAGAATTAATCGCGAACTTCAACAATCACTTCAACTTCTACTGGTGTGTTAGCTGGCAAAGCCGCTACGCCAACAGCAGATCGAGCGTGCTTGCCAGCATCGCCGAAAGCTTGAATGAGCAAATCACTTGCGCCATTGATTACAACTGGCTGCTTTGTGAAATCTGGAGTGCTGGCAACAAAGCCAACAACTTTTACGACGCGCACAACTTTATCTAGGTCGCCAATAAGTGACTTGATTGCTGCGATTGCATTTACTGCGCACTGTGCGGCGCACTTCGCTGCAGTTTCTTCGTCAACATCTTTACCTAGCAAGCCAGTTGCCATTAGTACTCCGTCAACGAAAGGTAGTTGACCTGAGGTGTAAACCAAGTTTCCAGTGCGTGATGCTGGAACATAAGACGCTACCGGTGGAACTACTTCTGGAACTGTGATTCCTAATGCGGACAAACGATCTTCTACTGCGCTCATGTTTTTCCTAGTCTTTTGGTCGCTTGAAATAAGCAACAAGATTTTCTGAATTCATACCTGGAATGACTGCAACAAGTTCCCAGCCATCAAGTCCGAAGTTATCCAAGATTGCCTTGGTGTTGTGAACCAATAATGGTGCTGTCAGATATTCCCACTTAGTCATGTCACGAGCATACGACAGTTGGTGGTTTAGTAAAAATGTTGGATTTATGCTCCGCGCACAAACGCCACTGGATCAAGGCGGTCATAGTCTTTGCGGGCATTCATTAGCAGCTCTCGCCATGAAGTCACATTCGAGCGTCTCCGCAATAGTGCGCGGCGCTCACGTTCAGTCATGCCACCCCAAACGCCAAACTCGATTTCGTTGTCTAGAGCATCCGCTAGGCACTCAGTGCGAACTGAACATCCAGCACAAATAACCTTCACTCGGTTTTGTGCGGCACCTTGAACAAATAAAAGATCTGGATCGGTATCGCGGCAAGCTGCGCTGCGACTCCACTCTGAATTCCACGCTGGCACTGACATTGACGATTTGTATCCCCTCATACTTGGATTAACGTCGATCGATGTTTTCCCTGTGCGAAATGCTAGAGCAAACACCTTTGGCTTAACTATTGGGGTAGGCCATAGGCAATGTCAATACCTAGAGCCAGGTTTTTTCTGCGAAAAGACAACTGTTATCTGTTCGATATATCCGCGTTTCGTTTCGGACAAACCGAGAGTTACCATTGACTAACTATGGAAAATAACCTTGGGGGAACTGGGCTAGACCGATTTGGTCTATTGACCCGAATGGTCACTTTTGTGGCGCTCGCAGGTGTCGTAGCCGCTCTAGTAGTGCTACCAGTTATCGGTGGTCTTGGTCTAGCCACGCGCAATAGTGCCCAAGCATTTAGCAGTCTGCCAAGTGATCTCACCGAAGTTCCACTTCCACAACAAAACACCATCGTTGATTCCAATGGCGACATCCTTGCAGTCCTTTTCGCACAGAACCGAATTGAAGTTCCACTTGAAGAGATCTCGCCGATTATGCAGCAGGCCGTTATCGCGATTGAAGATCAGCGTTTTCTAAATCACGCTGGGATTGATTTCAAGGGAACCTTGCGAGCAGCAATTTCCACTGGTGCTGGTGGTCAGGTGCAAGGTGGTTCCACCATCACTCAGCAATACGTAAAACAGATTTTGTTAACTGCAGCTACATCTAAAGAAGAGCAAGAGGCAGCCACATCGGTTTCAATTAATCGCAAGTTGCGCGAAGCTCGCTATGCAATTGCGCTCGAGAACAAACTTTCTAAAAAGGAAATTCTCGAAGGCTACTTAAACATTGCCTACTTTGGTGCTGGTTCATATGGTGTTGAGATTGCGGCACGGCGTTATTATTCAACCAACGCTGACAAGCTGACTTTGAGTCAAGCTGCAACCCTTGCTGGCTTGGTGCAGAATCCTTCACGTTTTGACCCAACTCAATTCCCAGAGCGCGCTCAGAATCGTCGCGATGATGTGTTGAATGCAATGGTTAACACTGGCTACATCACGCAAGAACAAGCTGATGCTGCCAAGGCAATTTCGGTTGAATCGGATTTGGATCCGGCTGAACTTCCAAATGGTTGCACCAGCTCTATCGCACCATTCTTTTGCGATTACGTTTTGACTGTCTTGAGAAACGATCCGGTATTTGGTGATACTCCTGAAGATCGCGCTCGACTTTTAGACATTGGTGGACTAACCATCACAACTACTTTGGATCGTAAGGCACAAGTTTCTTCGCAAACCGCGGTCGAAGAGCGAATTCCATTTGACGATCCAAGCGGCAAAGCTGCCTCGATAACCATGATTCGCCCTGGAACGGGTGAGATTACTGCAATGGCCCAGAACCGCAGATGGGGTCGCAGTGGTGTCGGCTACACAACAGTTAATTACGGTGCTCCAGTAAGTGCCAATGGCAGCGTTGGTTTCCAAGCGGGATCTACTTTCAAGGCCTTCACAATTGCCGCAGCCTTTAAACAAGGTTGGGATCCATTTAAGGTAATCAACTCACCTGAGAAAAAGAAGTTTGAAGAATTTGTTGAGTGCGGCACTGGCGATAAATTCGCGCCTTACGAAGTTCAAAACTCAACCGCTTCTGGAGCGTTCGATATTCTCAGCGGCACTGCTTATTCGGTGAACACATACTTTGTTGGACTAGAAGAACAACTTGGACTTTGTGATCCCCCAGATATTGCTAAAGCAGCTGGCGTTAAGCAAGGTAACGGCGAAGATTTTGAAAAGTATCCGTGCTTCACTCTTGGTTGCTTTGACGTAACAACTCTTGACATGGCTGTTGGCATGGCAACATTTGCCGCGCACGGTATTCGTTGCAATGCAATTGCAATCACTGAAGTTAAAGATCGTTACGGCAAAAATTTAAATGTGCCTTCTGCGGATTGTGAACGCACTATCGATTTGCAAGTTGCAGACAGCACAACTGCAGTTCTTGCTGGTGTTATCGACGGACCAGTCAAGGGTCGCACCGGGCAGGCAATGGATCTAGGTAGACCAGCTGCTGGGAAAACTGGAACCACCGATAGCTCGGCTGCCGTTTGGTTTGTTGGTTACACCCCTGACATGGCTGCAGCGGTTTGGGTTGGCGACCCTCGCGGTGGACAAAAGTATCCGATGAAGGGCGTAACGATTAATGGTCGCTACTACTCTCAAGTTTTCGGCTCCACAATGCCAGGTCCAATTTGGCGAGATTCACTCATTGGTGCTTTGGAAGGCACTCCTGAAACTGCTTGGGACTTAAACACACTTAATGGTGTCAATGCCGGCGGTCACGGAAATGAAATTACGGCAACCAAGGACAAGTGTGCTGGGCTGGAAGAAGAAGAATTAGTCGCTTGCAAAACTAAATCTGCGCTTAAGAAGTATGCGGCTGAACTTGCGGCTGGTACCTACGTCCTTGATCCGTTGACTGGTCAGATTGTTGATCCGCTAACTGGACAGGTAATTGCTGAGACCAAGACAGCGGAACCTTCAACCACTCCGGCGGCTTCGCCAAGTTCTTCACCTTCACCATCCTCAACATCGACTAAAACTCCATAATCTGCGCCAGAAATTTCGATTCTCACTCTTGGTCTGACAAGGTATAGATATGACAAACCTCAAAGAGCAACTACACACGGATCTAACTGCTGCCATTAAGGCAAAGGATTCACTAACCTCTGGCACTTTGCGGATGGTGCTAGCTGCAATTACAAATGAGGAAGTTTCCGGCAAAGAAGCCCGAGTGCTCAACGATCAAGACATGATCACAGTTTTAAACCGGGAAGCAAAGAAGCGCAAAGAAGCGGCTACCGCTTATGACGACGCAAAACGTCCAGAGCTTGCAGACAAAGAACGAGCTGAACTTGGAATTATTCAGGCGTACCTTCCAGCTGCATTATCTGATGAAGATCTGGCGAAAATTATTGCTGACGCTGTGGCTGAAGTTGCCGCAAGTGGAGCTACTGGCCCGAGTGCGATGGGCGCTGTTATGAAGATTGTTTCGCCACAGGTCTCAGGTAGAGCTGATGGTGGCGCTGTCGCTGCTGCCGTTAAATCTGCACTGGCTTAGTTTCGACTAACCGAACTTGACCCAAAGTTATTCAGTTTCCCACGGCGCAATAGTGTGTGCCTGTGAGTAGTTCAATCAAAACCAAAGTCGCACTTGGTTTGGGAATCATGTATGTGGCATGGGGAACTACCTACATAGGTATTGCTTTCACAATTGAAACTATGCCGCCGCTGTTGTCTATGTCATTTAGATTCGTTGCAGCCAGCTTGGCACTTTTTGTTTTCATCGGCCTTCGTAATGGCTGGGACTCATTACGTTTAACTCGTAAAGAACTATCAAGCTCGCTTTTCTTGGGCATCCTCATGCTTGGTACAGGGCTGGGAACTATGGCACTGGCTGAAAAAGTTGTTCCGATCGGCGTTGCATCTCTCATCGTTGCCGCTATGCCTATTTGGACCGCGCTGTTTCGTACGCTTGATAACGATCGTCCAAAGCTAACTTCACTAATTGGAATAGTTGGCGGACTAATTGGAATTGGCATCATCATGTTGCCTGGGCACACGATTGCGCGTCCAGATTCTGGTGGACAAAATGTCACGCTTTGGATGTTCATAATTTTGTTTGGAAATCTTTGTTGGTCGCTTGGATCCTTCATAGCTCCCCGAATGGAAACTCCAAGTAATCCATTAGTTCTTAGTACTTACGAAATGGCTGGCGCTGCTGGGGCATTATTCATTGCCGGAATGATAAATCAGGAATCCATTTCAGATTTTGCGGATGCCAGTGCGCGCTCCTGGGGTGGTTGGATTTATCTAGTTACGGTTGGTTCGTTGATCGGATACACGGTTTACACCTGGCTACTTGAAAATGCGCCAATCACATTGGTTTCGACTTATGCGTACGTGAATCCTGTTGTTGCAGTTGCCCTTGGCATTGTCATATTCAGTGAGACGCTAACAAAAAACATCTTGATAGGTGGCTTCATCGTTATTGTCAGCGTTACAATCGTCGTTGCTGTCGAATCTGCTAAAAAACAAATTCTCCCGCAAGTTCAATAACTCTCTCCAGCGCTTGGCGCTCGCCAATACTAATCCGAACACCTTCACCTGGGAACGGTCGAATCGAGACAGCTATTCCTTCGCTACGAAGCGCAAACTCTTCAGTGCGCTCGCCAAGTGGAATCCAAACAAAGTTTGCTTGGCTTGGCGGAAGCTTGAAGCCGAGTTTTGTTAGTTCAGATTCGAACCAAGTTCGCTCAGCGATAACTTCCTCGACCCGCTTAAACAATTCAGCTTCATGCTCCAGTGAGGCAACGGCAGCAACTTGCGCAATGTTAGAAACTCCGAATGGCACAGCGGTTTTTCTGACGGCATCTGCAATATTTTTTGGTCCTACGAAGTAACCAACTCGCAAGCCAGCTAGTCCATATGCTTTCGAGAAAGTTCGCAGCACACCAACATTTGAATGAGCCTTTAATGTGGCGATGCCATCAATTGCATTCGCATCCCGGTTGAACTCAACATAAGCTTCGTCGATAACTACCAGAATGTTCTCTGGAACTTTTGCTAGAAATTCATTTATTTCTTGCTGGGTAACAATTCCACCAGTTGGGTTGTTAGGAGTGCATATAAAAATTGCTCGCGTTCTGGAAGTGATCGCATTCAACATTGCCGCTAAATCGTGTTGTCCATTGTTTGCGAGTGGTACCTGGACGCTTACTGCGCCAGCAATTGTTGCAATGATCGGGTACGCCTCAAACGATCGCCAAGCATAAATAACTTCATCGCCCGCGCCGGCAACTGATTGGATGATTTGCTGACACACGCCAACCGATCCGGTACCAGTTGCGATTTGCTCAGCTGGGACAGCGAACTTATCTGAAAGAGCTTGAATCAAATTCGTCGTAAATGGATCTGGATAGCGATTGATTTCATTAGCCGCATCGACAATAGCGGCCACAACGCTTGGCAGTGGAGAATGTGCGATTTCATTACTAGAAAGCTTGTAAGCAGTTAACCCATTAACTGGTGCTGCTTTTTTACCCGCTTTATAGGTTGGCAACTTTGCCATCTCAGGTCGAAGCTGTGGGTTCACTGACTCGCTCACTCTCCAAGCCTACGGGTAATTACAACAACTGAGACATCGTCGCGGTTCCAAGTAACGGAATCTTGGCGGGCCGTTGAAACAATTAAGTTTGTAAGCTCGGCTGAATCTCCAGTTCGCTCTCCGGTAACAACTGATGTCACTAAGCCTTGAGTGCCAAACTCGTCACCATTTTCATCTTGAGTTTCTAGCAATCCGTCAGACACTAGGACAATCCGATCTCCCGCACTAAAGAAGATTTCTTGGCTATGCCACTCGCCACCAAATCCACCTAACATCGGTCCGGTGGGATTCAGGGTTGTAATCAAATGATTGGAATCGATCCAATAGCCCGCTGGATGGCCAGCATTAACCCACTTCGTGGGCTTGCTGATGTCGTTAGGAATTTCCAAAATTACTGCTGTGGCCAAAAGCGCATCTACGTCTGAAAGTCCGGCTGAAACTCTTTCCATCACATCACTTGGCGTAAATCCGGCAGAAAGCGCTGCAGTCATGATCGCCTTTATCTGCAGTCCGACTACTCCAGCCTCTGGGCCGTGGCCAGTGACGTCAACCATCGCAAGTGCGGTGCCTTGTGGAGTTCTGATTACATCCCACCAGTCCCCTGCGATCGCGCCACTAGCTGGCAGAGTTTGCCCAGCGACATCAAGACCGAATTTTTCAGTATCGATCAGTGTTGGTGAAAGCGCTTTTCGCATTGAGGCAACTAGTGGTGCATTTTGTTCTAGTCCCTGCCAAGCAGCCCGAGCTAAATCAATCTGGTTAACCAAGTTTTGCCGCATGGATTCAGCGTCTGCTGCTGCAAGTTGAATCTCGGGTGGGTTTGCAACTTCAATCACTTGATGAATGGTTCCGCTTGCAACCATGCGCAACTCTGTGCGCATTTCATCAAGTGGCGCAAGCACCCAGCGCTCAAGATAAATCCAAGCTAGAGATAACAGAACAAGGCTGACAAAGATTGAAATGCTAAGAACTGCCGATAGTTGATCAGCAACTTCATCGAGTCTGATATCTAGTGCAAGAGATTCGCTGATTTCGGCTCGCGCCTCTAGATACACGTATCGTTCCCAGCCAGCCACAGCTAACACCGTTACTGCAAAAAATGCAATAAACAGTTGTAGTCGCCGACGTAAGGTCATGATGAAATTCTAAGTGGAAATCGCTCAGCGAAAAATCAAGCTTTAGTTAGCTCTGCCATTGCTTGTGCAAATAGCGATCCATGACGATCAACTTGTTCTTGCGTTGTTGTTGGACACATCAAAGCCATGTTGTGGAATGGCGTCATCAAAACTCCTCTATTAGACATAAAGAGGTGCATGAATTCATCTAACTCGTCATCGCCGGCATGCATTGCTTCAGTTCCAGTTTTTGGCGCTGGATAGGTGAAGCGATATTCAGCACGTGCACCAAGTTGCGATATCGACCAAGGCACTCCGTATTCATCTAACGCTGCATTCACTTGATCTGTGTATCTAGTCGCAAGTGCAATCATGTGTTCAAATGCTTGTTCCGTCAAAACTTCACCAAGTGTTGCTCGCATCGCAGCTAAGGACAATGCGTTTCCAGCAAGAGTTCCACCGATGCCACCGACATCTAGTAGGTCTGCTTCGGTGTGGGAATTAATCAGATCAACAACTTCTTGCTTAAAGCCGTAAGCACCTGATGGAA
>WLGZ01000035.1 GCA_009702945.1 Actinomycetota bacterium
ATCGATAGCCATGCGGCCCCAAGGCTGCTTCTTGATTTCAGCCGGAACATCGACAGCGCGCTCAGGCAGGTCGCGAACGTGACCAACAGATGCGGTTACTTCGTAACCTGGGCCAAGGTATTTTTGAATGGTTTTGGCCTTGGCTGGAGATTCGACGATAACCAAACGGCGTGTTGTCGACAAAAGGATTCCCTTCGGCAAATGCAAAAGACTCTATATATAGAGTCAAAAGCGCTATCTCCGAGAGTGTGCCTTATCGCCTAGGGGCATTGTCAAACTGGCGTGTCTGTTCCGCGAGTCGCAACCCCCTGTGGATGAGTGTCTTTTCCCTTTAGTCGCAACGACATTTGGGCAAAAAGAGAACCCCAACCATAGGGCTGGGGTTCTCTTAGTGATTTTGCTGTTAGCTGGCCATTGCCTCTTCGCCAACCGCAATTGGTCGACGCTTGGAAATGATCACTGAGACAACGATTACGGCAGTGGCGACAAATGCCAAACCGATGCGCATTGCATCCTTGTCTTCAAGTGTCATTGCTACAACAGCAGGTGCAATCAACAATGCGACAAGGTTCATAACCTTAAGCAATGGGTTGATCGCAGGACCAGCTGTGTCCTTGAATGGATCGCCAACGGTGTCACCGATAACGGTTGCGGCGTGAGCTTCAGAGCCCTTACCGCCGAAGTGTCCGTCTTCGACGAACTTCTTCGCGTTATCCCAAGCTCCACCGGAGTTGGATAGGAACACTGCCATCAGAGTTCCAGTTGCGATTGTGCCGGCAAGGAATGAGCCAAGTGCGCCAATTCCTAATCCGAAACCAACTGCAATAGGAGTCAAGATTGCAAGTAGACCTGGTGTTGTTAGTTCGCGCAAGGAATCCTTGGTCACGATGTCAACAACGCGGCTGTAGTCCGGAAGTTCAGTTCCAGCCATGATGCCTGGCTTCTCGCGGAACTGACGACGAACTTCGAAGATCACCGATCCAGCTGCGCGGGATACTGCGTTGATTGCAAGTCCACTGAACATGAAGACAACTGCAGAACCGATCAACAAACCAAATAGGTTGGCTGGGTTCGAGATATCTAACGTTCCGGTGTACTGCAAGTCACTTGTTGTGAAGCTCTTAGCAGCATTTGTAACTGTGTCGCGGAATGCACCGAACAACGCAGTTGCAGCAAAGACTGCAGTTGCAATTGCAATGCCCTTAGTGATGGCCTTAGTTGTGTTACCAACTGCGTCAAGGTTTGTTAGAACCTGTGCACCTTCACCATGAACGTCGCCGGACATTTCTGCAATACCTTGTGCGTTGTCAGAAACTGGACCGAAGGTATCCATCGAAACGATGACACCAACAGTTGTTAGCAAACCAGTACCGGCCAGTGCGATTGCGAACAAGCCAAGAATTACTGATGCGCCACCAAGTAGGTACGCACCGTAAAGCGCAGCACCAATCAATAGTGCAGAGTAAACCGCAGATTCCAAACCAAGTGAGATACCAGCAAGAATTACTGTTGCTGGTCCAGTTAGGGATGACTTCGATACGTCATCAACTGGCTTACGGTTAGTTTCTGTGAAATACCCAGTTAATTGCTGGATTGCAGCGGCTAGAACGATACCGATAAGTACTGCGCCGATTGCCATGTGACGAGGATTAACAACTACGCCTTCAGCCAAACCAAAGGTTGGATCTGAAACAGCTTGAAGTTCACCAAGTGTTGCTGGCAAGAATTGGTATGCAGCCAAAGCTACAAGTACAGCGCTAATTGCTGCAGACAAGAAGAAGCCACGATTGATCGCGCTCATTCCGGAACGATCGCCTGCGCGAGGAGTTACTGCGAAGATACCTACGACTGCGGTTACTACACCGATTGCAGGAACAACCAATGGGAAAACCAAACCGATTTCACCAAAGGCTGCTTTACCAAGAATCAAAGCTGCAACAAGTGTTACTGCGTAAGACTCGAACAAGTCTGCTGCCATACCTGCACAGTCACCTACGTTGTCGCCAACGTTGTCTGCGATTGTTGCAGCGTTGCGTGGGTCATCTTCTGGAATACCCTGTTCAACTTTTCCAACCAGGTCAGCGCCGACGTCAGCAGCCTTGGTGAAGATACCGCCACCAACGCGCATGAACATTGCAAGAAGTGCAGCGCCAAAGCCGAAGCCTTCAAGAACCTTCGGTGCTTCACCCTTGTAAACCAAAACAACTACTGCAGCACCAAACAAACCAAGACCAACAGTGAACATGCCAGCCACACCACCGGTGCGGAAAGCGATCTTCATTGCTTCTTGTTCACCACTGGTGTTTGCGGCGTTAGCTACGCGAACGTTGCCGCGAACTGCAAGCCACATGCCCATGTAGCCAGTGATGCCGGAAAATACTGCGCCAACTAGGAAGAACAGCGAGCGACCGATGCGCTCATTCTGGGTTTCAGCTGGAAGTAGGAATAACAAGAAGAAAACCAAAACGGCAAAAATCGCAAGGGTACGGAACTGTCGGTTTAGATAAGCCGAAGCACCTTCCTGGATTGCCTTGGCAATATTCCTCATGTTGACGGTGCCTTCGTCGGCTGCCAAAACTTGGCGTACCAAAACTGCGGCTACACCAAGTGCAGCTAACGCAATCAGGGCGACGATGACCACGGTTGTGTAGTTGGATCCAGTCAGGGCTACTTCCTGGCTGGCGACATGTGCAAATGCAGACATGGTTCTCCTTGTTGGGGGTTCTCTTGAAAAATCTTATGAGATCAAGGGGAAATGGCTGGTACTAGGTCGGCTAAATAGGGAAAAACTTATTGCCTCGTTAATGGGCTTAATTTGCGCCCAGTTTTAAGTGGGTTAATTGGCACCCAATGAAACAAAGAGTTCTCGGGCTGCCACATCGTCCCAGATCACCGAGGATCCAGCCGCCGTATTGGCATCAGTCTCGGAGACTGGCACCGTAGTCAAAGTTCCATTTCCATTCGACAGTGCGCGCATAGCTCTGGCAAGACTGCTGATGTCCATGACGGAGTCGCCATCGCCAACATTTACTGATCCAGTTCCAGCATCGACCAGCTTCCACATGCTGATCGGATTCAGCAGAACTGCAGGGGTGGCAACTTTCTTCATGACGGAACTTAGGAATTGTTGCTGACGTTCAATGCGTCCTAGATCACCCTTTGGATCGGCATAACGCATTCGAACATATGCCAACGCGTTCTTGCCATCGAGCTCTTGGCAGCCCGCCAACAAATTCAAGCCAGAATTTTCATCAGTGACATCTGCTGGAACACACATGTTCACACCACCAACTGCGTCAGTGATATCGCGAATACCTTTGAAGCCAACTTCCATGTAGTGATCTATATGCAAACCAGTATTGCGTTCCACAGTTTCAACTAAAAGCGGTGCGCCACCTTTGCCATACGCTGTGTTGATTTTGTTTTTGCGATCTTCAACCGAAGAACCATCAAGTGCAATGTGAGCTGGAATGGTTATGTATGAATCTCGTGGCAGGCTCACAAGTGTTGGTTTGCCGCTGTCATCAATATGGATGACCATGATCGTGTCAGTACGTTGTGAACCTTCATCTTTACCAGTGTGCAATTCCTTACGTTCGGCTTTGGTTAATCCTTCGCGACTATCTGATCCAACAAGTAACCAGTTAGTTCCTGCAGTATCAGCAAGTGCAACATTTGAAGATGCTGGGATCTTGTCTAATGAGGCAGCCGCATGGAAACCCAGAACTAAATAGAAACCAAGATATGCCAACACAATGTTTCTGATGTAGCGCACTGGTCGAGGAAAACGTGACTTACTTTTACCGAATGAAAACTTAGGCATGTTAAATGCTGGAAGTTTTGGCGAAGGTTTCACTTGTTGCTGAGCGGGTTTAGTTTCAACTGGAGTAGGTAAAGGTGCTGCAACAACTGGAGCAGCAAAAACTTCTGGCTGTGGCGTATCCGCAACGATCTTGGGTTGCGCTTGGGTTTGACCAAGGTCACCAGCTCGATAAGTGGTTACCGCAAATACTGGCGGGGCCGGCATTTCAATTACTGGCTTAGCTTCTGGGGTTCCGACGATTTTTCCATCGGAACCTCTGCGATAAACCGTTGATTCCACCTTGTAATTCTCACTTAATTAACAAGAAACGGTGATGTCTGGCGCGCCAAACTGTTGAGTTAATCGCAGATGCAAAATGGCATAAAGAAAGTCCAGGCGTCACCGACGGGGGATGCAGTAACGCCTGAACTGCCTCAAAACTATGAAAAATTCGAATTTCTTGCGACCTAAAAGCCCTGTTTGAAGGAAATCTTGACTATTCCTATACCTTTTCATCTGAGTTCTCCCAATTCGCTGGGCTGATAACCTGCGCAGAAATAGAAATCTAGAGTCGGGATTCAAAATGACGAAACAAGTTGGCACGTTAGTTGATCATGCTGAATTGTTTCGATTCATTTCAGAAGTACTTCAAGCTGTAGGCACTCCCCTTGCTGGTGCCTCCGAGATGGCGAATCAAATGGTGGCCTCTGATTTAGCTGGTCATGAATCACATGGAATCCGCCGACTACGCGAATACGCATATCGTGCGCGCGACGGATTTGTAAACCCAGCAGCGATTCCTACGCTTGAGCAAGATAGCGGATCATTAGTCAGCGTTAATGGAAATACAAATTACGGCCACTTAGTTATGCCGTTTGCTACTGACTTGTTAATTGAACGTGCTCGGCAGCACGGCATTGCCGCAGTGACTGTTAAGAATTGTGATCCAGCTGGAAGGTTTGCTGATTTTTGTGATCATGCAGCCAATGAAGGTATTGCAGTATTCATGTTTATGAATGTTGGTGGTGGTGCGATAGATGTTGCTCCTCCAGGCGGAGCCGAAGCAAGAATCGCTACCAATCCAATTGCAGCTGGAGTCCCTCGTGAAGGAGCGCCGAATCTAGTAATGGACATGGCTACATCCGCAGTTGCTAAAGGCCGACTTGCAGATGCCCAAGAGCGTGGAACTGAAATCGAAAGCGATTGGTTAAATCAAAGTGGCGTACTTGTCCCGCTGGGTGGCGTTAAGGGCTTTGCACTTTCGGTAATTGCTGAAGCGTTAGCGGGAACGCTAAGTTCCGCTGGAACCGTAGGACCTGAAGTGGCGGATGCGCGACAAGGTGTGCTGGCAATTGGAATTGATATTCAAAAGCTACGTCCCCTTGCTGAATTCAAGAGTGATGTTGCAAAGTTTGCTACTCACTTAAAACAAACTCCCCTTGAGCCAGGTGCACCAGAAATTCGAATGCCTGGTGAAAGCACTGCGATCAATACCAAGATTCGCAAAGAGTCTGGAGTCACGATCCATCCAGTTATCTGGGAGCGGCTGGTTGAATTAGCGAACAATTTCTCAATCAAACTGCCAGAACCTAAGAGTGGATCCCAGCAGTAATTGTTGGATTTATCAAACTATCTATATTCAGCGTAATCTTGAGTTTCCATGAAAAATTCATTCGCATACTTAGGTCCCAAGGGGACCTTTACTGAGGCTGCGTTTTTGCAAATGCCGATTGCTCAGGGTGCAGAACTAATTCCAGCCGAGTCAGTTCGCGAGGCGCTAAACCTGGTGCGTTCTGGAAAAGTCTTTGGCGCCCTAGTTCCAATTGAAAATTCCGTTGAAGGTTCAGTTGCAACGACTCTGGATGAACTTGGACATGGCGACTCATTAGAAATCATTGACGAAATCGCGATCCCGGTGGAATTCGCATTGCTAGCAAAGCCTGGCGTTTCGATTTCTGACATAAAGAGAATTGCAACTCATCCGCATGCGCACGCGCAATGTGTTGATTGGTTACACAAAAACATTCCTGGCGTTCACGTGCTTCCAGCAATGTCGACTGCAGCTGCAGCCGAAGAACTTTCAGTAGGCGCAAACTACGATGCCGCAATTTGTTCAGTTGCAGCCGCAAAGCATTATGGCTTAGAAATTCTGGCGCAAGGAATTGGCGACAGCGACTCTGCTTGGACTCGATTTGTTTTAGTGAGTAAGCCAGGCCATGCCCAGCCATCAACTGGAAATGACAAAACAACTTTGTCTTTGTTCATGCATCGCAACCAACCTGGTGCATTGTTAAACATTTTGACTGAGTTTGCAGTCCGTGGTGTTGACTTGTCACGTTTGGAATCTCGGCCAACAAAGCAGCAACTTGGTGACTACTTCTTCTCGCTAGATTGCGTGGGACACATTGATGATGAAAACCTTGGCGATGCGCTAATTGAACTTCGACGAATTTGTGCTGACGTTAAGTTCTTGGGCTCTTACCCAAGACATGACAACGCCAGTACCCACGGTGAAGTTATTGACGTTGCGAAATCAAATGTTGATCCACAGACGTGGTTAGAAAACTTACGTCAGCGAAAGAGTTAGCCCGCAATAATTCGATCGATAAACACTGCAACACCATGATCGTCATTTGATGGCAAGAACTCAGTTGCTACTTCTTTAACCCAATCGTGTGCGTTATCAACAGCTGCGCCGCGGCCAGCCCAAGCAATCATCGGAACATCGTTAGGCATGTCACCAACTGCTGCGATATCAGTAGCCGCCATTCCGTTGTTAGTTGCGTACTTTTCTAAACCAGTTCCCTTGTTAACACCTAGCGCACTCATTTCAATCATCAGGTCAAGGAAGTTTGAGTGAGTCACATCAACAAGTCCATCTAGTGCACCTTGGGCTTCAATTAAGAATTGGTCAGCATTTTGTTGAATGCGATCACTTGGTCGAGCAAGTAACTTGATTACGATTTCAGTGCCAAACATGGTTTCAACATCCGTGGCCGGTGGCGTTGTCTTAACTTCCCAACGTGGTCGGTACTTGTCATCAACTAAAAAAGAAACGTCATGGCGATCAAGTTCAACAGCAAATGAAATGTCCGGATCCAGCTCTTGCAAAATTCGGGCAGCCTTTAGCCCTGAATCACTGGTCATTAGATCGGCGTAAATAGTTTCCTGGGTCTTTAGATCCATCAGCAATGCGCCATTGCAGACCAAGGCCAGACCTTCATGGCCAGTCATGTCTGGAATCTGTCGCATCCATCGGGATGGTCGTCCTGTTACGAACATGGTTTCCAGGCCGCTGGCATGAGCCCGAGCAATAGCAGCAACGTTTTCTGGGGAAACCGTGCCTCCAGTTTGCAGGAAGGTACCGTCTAGATCGCTGGCAATTAACCGCGTCACAATCGTTACCAACTTCCCTGATATTTGACCTAGTCAGATGGGCCCAAAACTCGCTAGAGTTTTCAACTACCCGTACCCCAACCCTACGGGCTTTTCATAAAGGAGCATCATGGCCAAGATCAGCGACGAAGTTCGCACCCACAAATACACCTTGACCGAAGACGAGATGCCTACCCAGTGGTACAACATCGTTCCGGATCTGCCAGCGCCTCCTCCGCCAGCATTGCATCCAGGAACTCATCAGCCAGCTGGGCCAGAAGATTTCGCGCCACTATTCCCAATGGAATTGATCATGCAAGAAGTCAGCCAGGAGCGATACATCGATATCCCCGGTGGCGTTCTAGATGTTTATCGTCAATGGCGTCCAAGCCCGCTGTTCCGCGCACATCGTTTGGAAAAAGCACTTGGCACACCTGCACGTATCTATTACAAGTACGAAGGTGTTTCACCAGCTGGTTCACACAAGCCAAACACTGCAGTTCCGCAGGCTTACTACAACGCACAAGAAGGAATCAAGAAGCTTGTGACAGAAACTGGCGCAGGTCAGTGGGGAACCGCTCTTGCATTTGCTTGCGCGCTTTACGACATGGAATGTGAAGTATTCCAAGTTGGTGCATCATTTGATGCCAAGCCATTCCGTAAGTTAAT
>WLGZ01000036.1 GCA_009702945.1 Actinomycetota bacterium
AGGTAAGGCAAGAAACTTCCGGCATGCAGCTCGCCAACGATTCGCCATGGGCCTTGTCCAAATACTGCGTAGCCATCCATCATTGCGGTGTGAGCCGGTGGCAGATCGATGTCTGAAGTTAATTCCTGCGCCAAGACCATGTTGATGGCTTGCGCTAGTGGCAACTGGACCGCAGATTTTGGAACCACGGATTCGAAGCTCAGCGCTAAGGCTAAGTCCCATTCCACATTGTGATTAATCTCCGCTGACATAGTCACAATCTATCGAACCCATGTCATGCTTGATAACTATGAGCGCTGTTACCGCATCAATTCCTGATTCGATCGTTGTTGCTGGCGGTAAAGCAACCCGCATGGGTGGTTTAGATAAGGCGATGTTGCCACTTGGGCTAAGTGGCAAGACGTTACTTGAGGACATCATCAAGTCCTGTCCAGGAAAAGTTTTTGTAGTGGGTAACCCGCGTGAAATTGAAATTGATGGCGCCGACGTTACCTGGGTTCCAGACTTGCATCCAGATGGGGGACCGGCGGCCGGGCTCTGGTCAGGACTAGCAAGCGTGACGAGCGATTACGTATTCATCTCGGCGGCAGATCAAACTCTTTCCAGTGCCACCGTTTCGGCATTGAGGTCAGCTGCGCATGGCAGCGATGGGGCTTGGGCGATTCGAAGTGATGGTAGTGGGCAGCCATTGTGTGCCTGCGTTCGAACTGATTTATTGCGGGAATTGCTAAGGCCGACCCAAGGGGTGAACCAATCACCATTGCGCCTGCTTTCAACGCTAAAGATGGTTGGAGTAAACGTTAATCCTGATCAAGTAGTTGACTTTGACTCGTGGCAGGATGTTGCTAAGGCTGTTAACGGGAGCGAAGCAATGGATCAAATCACTCAAATGTGGATGACTCGAGTAGCAACCTTGCTTGACGTTGATCCGCACGAAGTTCTGACATCTGAATTGTTGGATTTAACTCGGGAAGTAGCTCACGGAGTTGAACGTAAATCAGCACCGCTAACTACTTTCTTACTTGGTTATGCCGCCGGTAAAGATTCCTTAAGTCCAGATGAGGTTCGCAAGTTAATCGAGACCGTTTCAAATGCTGTAGCAGAATGGCAAATCGTTGACTAGCCAAGAACCGATGAATCCATCCCAGCGGATTCAAGTATTAAAAACCAAATCCAACACCACTGTTAGTGATCATGTGGTTGGGGAAGAGCCACTTGAGATTCGAATTGATGGTGGAGCAGGCTTGCAGCAGTTAGCCATAACTATGCGAACACCTGGTGCAGACATTGAATTGGGTGCAGGCTTTCTTTGGACTGAAGGTTTGTTACGCACTCGGGAAGATTTGATTGGCATCACAACTTGTAAAGATAAAGAGTTAACTCCGCGTGAGCAAGAAAATGTGATTGTGGCTCGAGTTGTCCCAGATGCTCCTGCCGTTACTCGAACCCTTGAACGACGTTTCACAATTTCTAGTGCCTGTGGCGTTTGTGGTTCTACCCACATTGAAGATTTGCGCACCAGAGGTTGCTCCAATGTTGCCGCGCCTGGCATTTCGGAATCAGAATTGTTGAAGTTGCCGGAGTTGATGCGACCTAAGCAAAAGATTTTTGATAAGACTGGCGGACTTCATGCGGCTGGCCTGTTTGATCCACAAGGAAAGTTGATTGTGGTTCGGGAAGACGTTGGAAGGCACAATGCGGTAGATAAAGTCATCGGCTACGCCTTGATGAATGACTTGCTTCCGCTAGATGGCTATTCGTTGGCAATCTCGGGTCGTGGTGGTTTTGAAATCATTCAAAAGGCAATTGCGGCAAGAATCTCTGCAGTAGTTGCTGTGTCAGCACCAACATCATTAGCCGTTGAAACTGCACGTGAATTTGGTTTAACCCTTTATGGATTTACTCGGGAAGATTCAGCGACTAAATACTCACCGGCACCAAAAGTCGGTAGCAACTAAGAGTCAACAGGTGCACTTGCCAATGCAGTCGCAGTCATCACATGCGAGTTCACCAGCCCAGGCCTCTCTGCCTTCGATAATTGCAAAAACTGCAATAACTAAACTGGCCACACTATCTACCCAGTTCCAACTGAAGAAATAGAACGCAACTAGTCCAGCCAAAGTTGACACTGATAGCCAGGCACAAAGTTGAGTCTCCTTGGCATCAGCCATGAGCAGCCGAGATCTAAGTTTGCGCCCAGTGGACATTTTTAGATGTGCCAGGTACGGCATTATCAACACGGATAAACAAGTTAGGGCTATTCCAATAAGGCTTACTTCCGAAACGGTCTCGGCGAGTAGGTTTCGGATGCTGGTGAATGTCACATAAGCGGCGAGCAAAAAGAATGTAATGCCAATTAGTTTTAAAGCTTTGCGTTCTTTCTCTTCATTGACCTCACCTGAGTAGAACTGCGCCCTCAAGCGGGACAAAACCAAAACAGCGGCAAAAACTTCAATTCCAGAATCGAAGCCGAATCCAATAAGTGAAACAAAACTGGCGATGAATCCGGCAGTAACTGCAATAACGCCTTCAATCACGTTGTAGGTGATTGTAAATTGCTCCAACCGAATGCCACGAAGTTGGAGCTTTTTTGTATCCGCGCTTGCCCTCGACATGATCCAAAACCTAGCAGGTTGGTCACTCAGTGGCTTGTTCGTCCGGGATAAATCTTGGGGTGAGTGACGGGACTTGAACCCGCGACGTCCTGCCGCTTACGCTCAACAGGCCGTCTTGGTTTTAAGTCTCATACGACCATAAAATTTCCCCCGACGACCTGCCGCTTACGCTCAGCAGGCCGTCCGGGATAAATCTTGGGGTGAGTGACGGGACTTGAACCCGCGACGTCCTGGACCACAACCAGGTGCTCTACCAGCTGAGCTACACCCACCATGTTGCAACAGATTTCTCTGTAGCGAACGTTTCCCATTCTATTCAGGGAAGTTCAGTTGGGCTAATTTGGTGCGTGCTTGGCCGCAATCACTTTGGCTGTTGATGAATCAGGACCAGGTAGTTCGACGAAGACTGCTTCGCGGTAGTACTTCAATTCATTAATTGAGTCCAAGATGTCGCCAAGTGCGCGGTGGTTTCCAGTTTTTGTTGGGCTAGCAAAGTATGCCCTTGGATACCAACGACGTACCAATTCTTTAATGCTGGAAACGTCAATGATTCGGTAGTGCAAATAGGAATCAACTCTTGGCATATCTCGCTGTAGGAAAATCCGGTCAACGTGAACGCTCGAGCCTGCCAGGGGAGCCTTGCTGGCTTCTGGGATGTGTGAGGAGATGTATTCAAATAGCTGTTCTTCGGCAGCCTCAAGTGAAACACCATTTGGAATTTCTGGAAGTAAGCCAGATTCGGTGTGCATGTTTACGACAAATGGATCCATAGATTCAAGGCGTTCTGTTGGTGCTTGAATAACTATGTTTAATCCCTCAGCAATAACTTCAAGTTGAGCATTAGTGATAACGCAAGCGATTTCAACCAATAGATCATTTTTGAAATCTAAACCGGTCATCTCACAGTCGATCCAGACAATGCGGTCGGTTTCAGGCGTTTCACTCATGTCCCAAGGTTATTCGAAGACAGAAGTGGCTTTCATCTGCGGGGGCAACGTAAGTAATGACGTAGAGTAAAAGTTATGAAACGTGCCGCTATCGCCCTAATCGTTGCTGGCCTGGGATGTGTTGTTGCCTATTCACTCATTGGCTCATCGGTAGCTGAAGATGGAACCCTAGTTGAACCATTCTTTTTGATCCCCATTGCTTGGCTGCTGTTTTTAACTGGCGGAATGCTTGCGATAGCAACATTTATTAGAGGTCGCCTTAAGTAAGTTCCGACCCATAACCATGTTTGGTAGCAGTTAAACTATTTCTATGACTCGCTACGGATCTATGTATGGCCCAAATATCACATTCTTAGGTGTCGATGAATGCGACATCGAAGTTCCAGACTCATACGCTGACGCTGATGTTGTAATTGTTGGAGCGCCATTTGATGGTGGAACTAGTTACCGCTCTGGAGCTCGCTTTGGGCCCAAGGCTATGCGCGAAGTTTGCAACGAAGAACACAATGGATCCCGCGAAAGTATGGCGCTACGCGTTAATGGTCTCAAGGATCTTCGGGTCTATGACATGGGCGATGTCGAGATGTATTCCGGCGATGCCGTTAAGTCTTGCGAGAATTTAGAAAAAGTCATTGAAAAGATTGCTGCCTCTGGCGCAATCCCACTAGTACTTGGTGGCGATCACACTGTGACTTGGCCAAACGTCACTGGTGTTGCTCGCGGCGCCGACATGTGGGGACGAGTTGGCGTCATTCATTTCGACGCACATGCCGACACAGGTGACATTGCCTTTGGTTCTTTAGTGGGTCATGGCCAGCCAATGCGACTGCTAATCGATAGTGGCGCTGTTCGTGGCGATCGCTTTATTCAAGTTGGTCTTCGTGGCTACTGGCCACCACCAGACATCTTGGATTGGATGGCAGCTCAAGGTATGCGTTCCTACGAAATGACCGAGATCGTGCATCGCGGCCTTAAGGAATGCATCGACGAAGCAATTGAACTTGCGCTACAAGAATGCGATGCGATTTATCTAAGCGTGGACATCGATGTTGTAGATCCAGGTTCTGCGCCTGGTACTGGCACGCCAGAACCAGGCGGCTTAACGTCACGCGAATTGCTCGACACGGTTCGACGTATGGCATACCAACTTCCAATTGTTGGTGTCGATGTAGTGGAAGTTAGCCCACCTTATGATCATGCGGACATCACGGCACTACTTGGTAATCGAGTAGTGCTTGAAGTTCTTTCCGGAATGGCGCGCCGCCGTAAAGACGCTCGCGATGGAACTACTTGGAATCCAGGCCAACCAATTCTTGATGGTCGTTAAATAGTTCCGTTATCAAGACCAGTTAGAACTTCTTGGGCTCGCACCCGCAATTCAGGCAAATCACTCAATCGCTTTAGCCCGTTGACTTGTTGTCCCATTCGATGGTTCTTCGCAAAGGCTTCTTTGTTTCGATCCAAGAAATCCCAGTACAAAGTTGTGAACGGACAAGCATTGTCACCCACCCGAAGCTTTGGATCGTAATCGCAGCCCTTACAAGATTGCGTCATGCGATTTATGTAAGCACCACCAGCAGCGTACGGCTTAGTCATCAACCTTCCACCGTCTGCGTGCAGACCCATTCCGATCACATTTGGAACCATTACCCATTCACTGGCATCAATGAATTGTTCGCGCATCCAATCCAAGAACTCAATTGGCTTGGTACCAGTAATGAGGGCCAAGTTACTCAGAATCATGAGCCTTGGAATGTGATGAGTCCACGCACGCGTTTCAATGTCAGAAACGATGGACTTCACGCAATTCATTTTTGTCTTACTGGAGTCTTGAAATAGTGGAAGCAACTTTCGCTCAGCCCCGAGCTGATTGTTGTCTCGGTACTCGGCACCCAAGTGCCAGTACATTCCGTTTAGGTATTCGCGCCAGCCAATGATTTGTCGAACAAAAGCTTCGACTGATCCAATCGGGGCATGACCTGCGTGGTACTCAAGCAATACTGCATCAATTACTTCGGAGGCGTGCAACAAGCCATTGTTTAGGTAGGGACTTAGCAACGAATGATGCAATGCCCAACTATCAGCGGAAACGGCATCTTCATAGGGTCCGAAATCAACCAGGCTGGTTTTGATGAAGTGAGTTAACTGTGCGAGAGCACCTGCCCGAGTAGTAGCCCAAGTTTTAGTTGGTTGCATGTCTAGCTCTGCACATACTTCAAGATCGATTTCATCTCGCTCATGCTCGAGAAACTTAGGCCAGGTGTAGTTCTTGGGCGGGGGCAGTCGATTGTCTTTATCGAAGTTCCAAACCCCAGTATCCGGTTTTCCGTTTTCCACCATTATGTTCAGGCGGATTCGCTGGGCTCGGTAGAAAGTTTCCATTAGGAATGACTTTTGTTTATCCGCCCAAGTTTTGAAATCAACCCGCGAAGTTAGAAAGAAATCATTAGGAATGTATTGCACTCCAAATTCCTGAAGCTGACTGTATTGCCGAAATGAGGAGGGCTCAGCAGCTTGGATTGGAAGTTCGCCTAACTTCTTCTTGACTTCAGTTAAGCCATCAATAGTTGTTGGGCTTTTCAGGTAAGTGACTTCGTATCCAGCTTGCTCAAGCTCTTTGGCAAAGTGCCGAGCCGATGAAATCAAAAAGAATAAGCGCTCGTTATGCCATGGTCGGCCCGTCGTCATGCGGACACTCTCGATGATTACAACATGATCAGTCTTGGGATCTGAATCCTTCAAAATGCCGTAATTGAGATTCAGGTGATCAAAAGGAATGTAGAGAATGCGCTTGGTCATTTTGATTTGCACTTCTCGGAGCAATACTTAACGTTCTCCCAATCGCGTTGCCACTTTTTGCGCCACTCAAATTCCAGTCCGCAGGTAGCGCAGACTTTTGGAGCAAAACCATTCTTGGTTTTAGCGATGCGAGGCATGTCTCTCAATATAGAGAGAAGACGATAGTGGCGCCTTTTCTGGCCACATTGGTACGCCCGGAGGGAATCGAACCCCCAACCGACAGGGTAGAAACCTGTTGCTCTATCCGTTGAGCTACGGGCGCATTGCTAGCGGGAATCCGCGAGCGCTCCAATTCTATCGGCGCGAAACCGCTCTTGTTTTTCGCACGTTAGACTCGTGCCCATGGCTGAGTTCATTTATACCCTTGCAAAAGCACGTAAAGCCCACGGAGACAAGGTCATTCTTGATGACGTAACCCTGTCCTTCTTGCCTGGCGCCAAGATTGGTGTTGTTGGTCCTAACGGTGCTGGTAAGTCCACATTGCTAAAGATCATGGCTGGCGTAGAGAAGATTTCCAATGGTGACGCGATGCTTTCAGCTGGCTACACAGTCGGCATGCTTGCCCAAGAACCGAACTTAGATGACTCAAAGAATGTGATTGAAAACGTGCAAGAAGGTGTTGCCGAAACAATGGCAATGCTGGCTCGCTTCAATGAAGTGTCTGCGCAAATGGCAGACCCAGATGCTGACTTCGACGCATTGATGGCCGAAATGGGAACTCTGCAAGAAGCTATCGATCACAAGAATGCTTGGGATCTAGATAACCAATTAGAACAAGCCATGGATGCACTTCGCTGCCCACCAAGTGATGCAGATGTCAGCGTACTTTCCGGTGGTGAGCGCCGCCGCGTTGCGCTTTGCAAGCTTTTGTTACAGCAGCCTGACTTGTTGCTATTGGATGAACCAACTAACCACCTTGATGCCGAGAGCGTTAACTGGCTAGAACAGCATTTAGAAAAATACCCAGGAACAGTTATCGCGATCACTCACGATAGATACTTCCTAGACAACGTTGCACAATGGATTCTTGAACTCGATCGTGGTCGCGCTTATCCATACGAAGGTAACTACTCAACTTATTTGGAAAAGAAGCAAGCACGTCTAAAGGTTGAAGGTCAGAAGGATGCAAAGCGCGCAAAGCGTTTGGCAGAAGAGCTCGATTGGGTTCGCC